>DAINPM010000041.1:0-19747 GCA_036743455.1 Bacteroidales bacterium
AAAAACAGGATTTAACAGCTTATTTACCTGAATAAGGTTCATAGTTATCGTCGCTGCTATGTGACTTGAATAGCGGAGATGAGTGATCATGTTTATCACTGTCAATTTCTGAATGCTTCTTTTTTGAATACTTTTTGTATAATGATAATCCCGATATTATAAAAAGCGTAATTATCAGTATTAATTCAGAGGTGCTCATGTTAATATTTTTTAATCCTGATCAGTATTTTAAGCAGAAATCAAAGATATTATTAATATTTCAATTTCTGAAAATACGAAACTCAAATTGATACGACATCATATCAGTGCCATTTACAGCTTCTTTTTGAATATCTTTCGGGGATGTCTTCAGGGCATTTATTTAAAGAAAACTTTGACTATAATTAAATATTCAATATTTTCGTAGCTTGAAAAATTCACAGTGTGATAAATATAATTTGTATCATACTAGAGCTGAAATTAGAAAGGATTGATTATGACAAAGAAAAATCCGGATGACTCTGTTCTTAATGAACAATCCGAAGCATTTGAAGATGCCGGCGGAATTGAGGATGCCAACCAGGCTGAAGAAGCGCAGGAATCGAACTCCGAAAAAACTGAGGCAGGAGAAAGTAATAACCGGGATACGGTTTACAAGTCAGAGGAAAAAGAAGAAAAAGAGGGAAAAGGCACAGAAGAACAACATGATAGTGTTGTTGCGGGCCCAAAAAGAAAGCGTACTGTAAAGACAAATGATTCTGAAATTGAAGATGATGATGTCTCAGAGAAGGATGCTGAAAATCTTGAAAATGTTTCGCTTCCGCCTGTAGATTATTCAGGTTATTCAAAAGATGATCTTGTTGATACTCTGGCTTTGTTAATTGAAAACAGACCACCGGCAGAAATCCGTGGTGATATTGACCGCATAAAATTCTTTTTTTATAAAAAACTAAAAGCGGAAGCGGAAGAAAGGAAGAATAAATTTCTTGAAGATGGAGGGAAAATAGAAGAGTACAGGATCTGGGTTGACCCGGCAGAAGCCAAGGTAAAACATCTTATTGACAGATATAAACAAAAAAAGTCAGATTTCAATAAAGTTCAGGAAGCTGAGAAATATGAGAATCTGAAGAAAAAATATGAAATAATTGACAAGATAAAAGATCTTGTCAACCGTGAAGAATCAATCAACAAAACATTTCATGAATTTCGCTCTTTACAGAATGAGTGGCATTCAATAGGAGTAGTTCCTCAAAGTTCCCTGAAAGATCTCTGGGAAAATTATCATCACAGTGTTGAAGTGTTTTATGATTATATCAAAATCAACAAGGAACTGAGAGATCTTGATCTGAAGAAGAATCTGGAATCGAAAGTCAGATTATGTGAGAAAGCAGAAGAATTATTACTTGAACCAAATCCGGTAAATGCATTCAGGCTCTTACAGGATTACCATAACCACTGGCGTGAAATTGGGCCTGTACCCCAGGAATCAAAAAATGAGATATGGGAGCGTTTCAGAGAAGCTACTTCTCAGATAAACAAAAGACATCATGAGTATTTTGAAAAGCAGAAAGAGGAACAGAAGAAAAACCTGGAAGCAAAAATAGCCCTGTGTGAAGAGGTTGAAGCAATTAATTTATTGGATATTAACACTTTCAAAGATTTTGATGCCAAAGCTGAAAAAATTATTGCACTTCAGAAGATGTGGCGGACATTGGGTTTTGCCCCTAAAAAACAAAACAATAAGATTTACCGGCGTTTCAGAGATGCCTGCGATAGTTTTTTTGAAAAGAAAAGAGCTTTCTATTCTGAAAATAAAGAAGCACAGCTTAATAATCTCCAACTGAAAATTAATTTATGTCTTCAGGCGGAAGCACTTCAGGACAATGACGACTGGAAAGCTACATCTGATGCACTGATTAATCTTCAGAAAGAATGGAAAACCATTGGCCCTGTCCCAAGAAAACAATCAGATAAATGCTGGAAAAGATTCAGAAAAGCATGTGATCATTTTTTTGACAGAAAAAGCCAGTATTTTTCTGAACTGGATACATCATACGAAGATAACCTTAATGCCAAAATAAAAATAATTGAAGAACTGGAAAATTTTGATGCAGGAGCAGATGTGCAAACAGCATTTGAGAGGCTTAAGGAATTACAGAAAAAATGGACTGAAATCGGTTTTGTTCCTTTTAACCGTAAAGATGAGATAACCAACAGGTACAGAAATGCTCTTAACAAGGAGTTTGATAAACTTAAAATAGGTGATGACGATAAGAGTATTTTAAAATACCGGTCAAAGCTCGATAACCTGAAAACAAATCCCAAGGCTTCGAGAAAGATACGCAACGAACGCGATAAATTTGTTGCAAAGATCAAACAACTTGAAAGCGATATAGTGCTTTGGGAAAACAATATAGGGTTCTTTGCCAAATCAAAAAATGCCGAAACCATGATCAAAGAGGTTGAAGATAAGATTGAGAACGCAAAGAAAATGATCAGGACATTGGACGAAAAAATAAAAATGATAGATCAGTCAGATATTGATGTATAAAATGGCAGATAGTTAATTTTTTATTCATTTGGCAGACGTAAAATTTGTTTTCGTTACGGGAGGAGTTACTTCTTCTTTGGGAAAAGGCACTCTTGCAGCATCTCTTGCAATGTTATTGCAGGCAAGAGGATATTCTGTAACTATTCAGAAACTTGACCCTTATATAAACGTTGATCCAGGTACACTGAACCCCTATGAACACGGAGAATGTTTTGTTACTCTCGACGGGGCTGAAACTGATCTTGATCTGGGCCATTATGAGAGGTTCCTTAATGTTCCTACCAGTCAGGCAAACAATGTAACTACAGGACGAATATACCAGACTGTCATTGAAAAAGAAAGAAAAGGAGATTATCTAGGGAAAACAGTACAGGTAATACCGCATATTACCGATGAGATTAAAAGAAGAATAAAACTGGTAAGCTCGGGAAATAAATTTGATATTGTAATGACTGAAATAGGAGGTACTGTCGGTGATATTGAGTCATTACCCTATATTGAGGCTGTTCGCCAGCTTAAATGGGAACTTGGACAACAGAATTGTATAGTAATTCATCTTACACTTGTGCCTTTTCTTGCTGCTACAGGAGAATCCAAGACCAAGCCAACCCAACATTCAGTAAAAGAGCTCCTTGAAGAAGGTATTCAGCCTGATATACTCGTTTTACGGACTGAAAGAAACCTTAGCACTGATATAAAGAAAAAAGTTGCTCTCTTTTGTAATGTGGATGAAGAATCAGTCGCTGAATCGGTAGATGTTCCGACAATCTATGAAGTGCCACTCAATATGCTTGAGGAAAAACTCGACCAGGTAATCCTGAAAAAACTCGGACTCCCACTGGATAAAGAACCCCCGTTGACAGAATGGAGAGAGTTCCTGCGCCGGCTGTATCATCCAAAACATAAAATCAGAGTTGGACTTGTAGGTAAGTATGTTGAATTGCCGGATGCATATAAATCGATAATGGAAGCCCTGACTCACAGTGGATCATTCAATGAGTGTAAGGTAGATGTTGAGCTCATTCACTCTGAAGATATTAATGATTTAAATGTGTCTGATAAACTGGCAGAACTTAACGGTATACTTGTAGCCCCGGGTTTCGGCAGCAGAGGAATTGACGGGAAAATTTATGCTGTTAAATATGCGCGCGAAAACAATATACCATTTTTAGGGATATGCCTGGGTATGCAGTGTGCAGTGATTGAATTTGCCCGGAATGTACTTGATATGGATGGAGCTCATTCCACCGAGATAGACCGAAAGACCAGGTACCCTGTAATTGATCTTATGGAAGAACAAAAAAGCATAATCGATAAAGGAGGTACAATGCGTCTGGGCGGATTCCGTTGTCTGGTAAGTAAAGATTCAAAAGCTTTTGAAGCCTATGGCAAAAGTGAAATCGTAGAACGTCACAGACATCGTTACGAATTTAATAATAAATATTCAGAAGAATTCAAAGAAGGAGGTATGATAGCAACTGGCATAAACCCTGAATCAGGCCTTTTTGAGATAATTGAAATACCACAGCACAAATGGTTTGTGGCAGTACAATTTCATCCTGAATATGGAAGTACAGTCCTCAAACCCCATCCGCTGTTCGTACAGTTTATAAGAGCTTCTATAAACAATAAATTATCAGATAATTAATTGGAAGTGAAATATCATATTTTATATAATGGATAAAAATACTATAACTGGTTTAATTCTTATTTTTTTAATATTTATAGGTTTCAGCATCTATAATAATAACCGGTTAAATAAAGGATTCGAGGAAGCAGTTGCTGCTGCAGAAACGGAGATTCAGAACGGAAATCTTGAAAGAGCACGGACTGAATATGTCAACGCTCTCAGATTTAAACCGAATGATCCTGATGTGTTGAAGAAAATTAATGATCTGAATGCTGATCTGGGAATTACAGAAGATATTCAACCTGAAGATACTTTGGAAACAGATCTGTCTGTTACTCATCAGACTCAATCTCAATCTCAATCTCTAGAAAAATCTTCATCGTATTCTGATCCAGGGCAATATGGTGTTTTCGCCAATGCAGCTACAGGCCAGAATGATTTTATTACCATTGAAAACAACCTTCTTGAATTAAAAATATCAACAAAAGGAGGGAGAGTGTATTCTGCCCGTCTTAAGAATTATGTAACACATGATTCCAGACCTCTGATATTATTTTCAGGAGACTCAACAGTATTTGGTTTCAATTTTTTTACAGCGGATAATAAAGCTATTCAGACAAACAACCTTTATTTTGAGCCAGTTTCAGATATTCGTTCATATTCAGTCAAAGAAAATCCCGTCAGTATTATACTCCGACTGAACGCTGACAGTAACAGATATATAGAATATAAATATACTCTTGAACCTGATAAATACAATGTCCTTCTTGATGTTACCTTCAGTAATCTTGAAAATGTTCTTCCCGTCAACCAGAACAGTTTAACTCTCGATTGGCGTATGTATGTTCCACAACAGGAAAAAGGAAGACAAAATGAGGAAAACTATACTACCCTTAAATATAAGTTTTATCAGGATGACGTAGAAGGGTTCAGACTCAGATCACAAAAGGAGTATGAAGAAGTTGATGTATCGACCAGACTTAGCTGGGTTGCCTATGTAGATCAGTTTTTTTCATCGGTACTTATCACTGAAGATTCCTTCCTTAACGGATCTCTGACATCAACAAAGATACCTGAACCATCAAAATACCTGCGATATTTTACTTCTGAAATAGGAGTACCATTTAGTCCCGGCCAAAAAGATGTTAGTTTTGATTTGAAGTTTTACTTCGGACCAAATCATATTTCAACACTCAGGAAGGAAGGACTCGAACTTGAAAAGATTATATTCCTCGGTAAGAATATTATAGGATGGATAAGCCGCTTCGGAATTATTCCGGTTTTTAACTGGCTTGAAAAATATATCAGCAGTTATGGTATAATCATTCTTATACTTACTATAATAATCAAGATAATACTCTTTCCTCTAACTTTTAAATCGTACAAGTCACAAGCCAAGATGCAGGTTTTAAAACCTATGATAGATGAACTTGGGAAAAAGTTTCCTAAGAAAGAAGACGCTATGAAAAAGCAGCAGGCTACGATGGACTTGTATAAACGCGCAGGAATAAATCCTATGGGAGGATGCCTTCCAATGCTTCTGCAGTTCCCTATATTGTTTGCTATGTTCCGCTTCTTCCCGGTATCAATTGAACTGAGGCAGGAACATTTCTTATGGGCTACAGATCTCTCAACATACGATTCAATACTAAACCTGCCATTTAGTATACCTTTATATGGTGACCATGTCAGCCTGTTTACCCTCTTAATGACAGCTTCATCACTGCTGACAATGAAGATGTCAGGATCATCTGCAGGACAGGATCAACCCGGAATGAAACTGATGATGTACTCTATGCCTGTTATGTTTATGCTAATACTTAATAACTGGTCATCAGGTCTGACTTATTATTATTTTCTTGCAAACATGTTAACCTGGATACAAAATGTTATTTCAAAACAATTTATAGATTCTTCTAAAGTACTTGCAACATTGGAGGAAAATAAGAAGAAACCAGTAAAAAAATCAAAATGGCAGCAAAGGCTTGAGGAAGCTGCCAGACAGAGAGGAGCAAATGCGGCAAGAAAATAGCAGATAAGTGTGTCCTTAAATGCCTCTTGTATTGTCTGAATAACACACTTCTTCTTTCTTTAATTATGCGAGGATATAATCTGTTTGCTTGTTTAGATATGACTATTCCTCAAAAAGCATTTATAACTCAAATATGAATTTAGAAAAAAAAATGAGATAATTTGAGGCAGATGCATAAGTCGTAATGATGTCCAGATAAGATTATTTGAGTAAAATTCAGTTTTTTGTAAATAATTAGTTAATTTTTATTAATTATTATTTGAATCTAAAAAAAAAGGCCTAATTTTATTCTATATTCTTTGCGAAAATGGCTAAAAAATTTAAAAACAAAGACCTTGCGGCTAAGTTAGGTGTATCTGGAACGTTGGTATCTCTTGTCCTTAATAATAAGGCAGACCAACATGGAATTAAAAAAGAAACCCAGGAAAAAGTTCTGGCCCTGGCAAGACAAATGGGGTTTTTCAGTTCCTCAGAAGAACCAAATGAAAAACCTCTGCCGGTAGAAGATACTCCCGGTATAATAGGGATGATTGTTCCATCGCTGAGCGATCCTTTCGTTTTGGGTATAACTCCTTACTTACAAAAAGCATTCCTTAGTATAGGAATAGGATTTTCAATTATTACAAGAGATCCTCATGACCAACGATTTGACAGAATGATTGCGGCCTTCAAAAAATTCTTTAGTGGAATGATCCTCATCGGAGATGCAGCTGATGAATCTACACTCCGCATTTTAAGATCTTCTGATTACCCCTTTATTGTGCTTGAAAAATCATTTAGAACAGGCCGGTATAATACTATAAATACTGATACAACCACCGGAGCACAACTTGTAGCTGATCATATAAAGAACCTCGGATATAAAAATGTGGCAGTCCTTTCCGACAGAGCCCGTACAAAAAACGACATGCCACTAATTAATGATCTTGTTTCTTCTCTTGAGATTTCTGCACAAATAAACAGTGTTGAAATTGTTGAACTAGAGAAATCTGTTGTGGGTAATGAAATAGATTTTCAAAAGATTGAACAATATCTCAGACCACCTTTCAGTACTGAAATTTTTGTTTCAGTTCATTCTGACCTTGTATATCCGCTTATGTCACTGCTACGACAAATGAGTTTGAGAATTCCGCAGGATATTGCTGTGATATCTATGGAAGAAGGTACAGGCTTTGATCTGGTGTTCTCTCCTGTTACTTCTCTCAGAAAACCATTGGCAACAATTTCTACAAAAGCTGCCAATATGATTTGGTCAGAAGTAAAAAATGCCGGGAAGAGTAAATATAAACGCCAGGTAAACCTTTCCCCGGAACTCGTAATCCGGAATTCCTGTGGCACCATTTAACAGATAGTCTTTCATTATTTATTATCTTCTTTGTCATACCATTTTTATGGTTTATTGTAACCTCCTGCAGGCTGGTTATTAACACCTGTTAATATTTCATAATACAGATAATTGGTTTTTCAATATTTTTTTGTCGTATCTTTGAAATGTTTTGGTGTCGTAGTGATTAGGACACTACGATGAAAAGGGAATACGGTAAGAATCCGTAACAGTACCCGCTGCTGTGATGCCCGATCACCTCAGACGTGATGATGGTTTAATGATAACCTGCCACTGTTCACCATACGGAGAATGGGAAGGCTTCATGAAACCGGGATAAGTCAGAAGACCTGCCAGAAACCCCATATTCATAGCTTTCGGGAAAAAAAGCGAAGGATTTCTTCATGATCCCTGCCTTAAATCCTGTCAGCCCTGATAATGGTAATCCTGAAAAAAGGAACTAGTGTTTAATTAAAACCATTATGCTGATGAATGAAAATCTTTTTAGAAAGTTAATACCACTTATAGTATTACTTTTGGTATGTGGCTCCCTCAATGGGCAATTATCCTTAACTGATGATACAATAAGAATAAATGATGTTAACATCACTCCAAAACAAATTTCCTCAGATCAGCCTGGATATAAATTCTTCGAGATAGATAAAACAATACTTAAGGATTACTCCCTATATTCCCTTACCGATTTGCTTAACGGCTCAACACCTCTATATATTAAGCATTATGGTTCTGGCGGAACTGCAACATCATCATTCAGAGGAACATCTGCAGGTCACACTCTTGTTAACTGGAATGGTATCAATATTAACGATCCCATGTTAGGACAATCCGATTTTTCACTTATCCCTTCGGGTATGCTGGATAATGTGATGGTATGTTTTGGGGGTGCGTCTATGGATCTTGGTAATGGTGGAATAGGAGGAGTTATTAACCTTGAAAATGAACCTTCATGGGAATCCAATACCACAGCAGAATTAACATCGGCTGTCGGAAGCTTTGGAAGATATAACGGTCTTTTGAAAGTGAATACAGGTAACGATAATTTGCAGTCAGTGACAAAAGCCTATGTCGCTTACTCAAAAAATAATTATCCATACATAGATGAATATGCTGTACCTGAACCAACAATTGCAATAAGAGAACATAATCAGGTAGTGCAGAAAAATTTTATGCAGGAAATTTATTACAGGAAATCAAAGAATATCCTTTCAGCCCGTTTTTGGTACCAGACAACACAAAGAAATCTTCCTGGCTCTCTTCTTTACGGTTATTCAGGAGAAAAACAAAATGATAATGCCTTCAGAACTATTATTAACTATGATTTTTTTAAAGGAAAAAATAAATATTTTCTGACTGCAGCCTGGATGAGATCGGATATGAATTACCTTAGTACAGCTTACTCTCTCGAATCTAAGAATAAAGTAAATACCATGGTTTTTAAGTCGGGTCTGGCAAAATCACTTGGCGAATACACCAGGTTAAAAGTCATCTTTAATGAAGAGATGAATATGGTAGAATCGAATAATTACCTGGAAAACAAAAAACGAAGCAATGCAAGCCTGACTTTGTCAGCTGAAAGAAAAAAAGGTAAACGACTTGCAACTGCCATATTATTTAGAGAGACACTGGATAATAACAGGTTTCTTATTCCGGATTTCTCAGCTGGAATAGAATACAGAATTCTACCCGATGAAGAACAATTCATTAAATTAAATGCTTCCCGAAATTCGAAAATTGTCTCATTGAATGACCTTTACTGGAACCCGGGTGGAAATCCTGATCTTAAAAATGAGTATGCTTTATCCTATGAACTGGGATATACTTTTAAAAAAAGAATTTCTTCTGCCTCTAATACTGGTTTTGAAATAGGCTGGTTCAAAAACTATATAAGAGATCTTATACAATGGCAAAGTCATCCGGAATTCTCATGGTGGATTGCACAAAATATCGGGAGAGTGAATACTTCCGGGCTGGAGTCTTCAGTATATTATCAGTATTCTGAAGGAAAATTAGAGATACAAATTAATGCAGACTATTCATATACTAATGCAGTCAGCCTGGATCCTGAAACTAATGGGAATCAATTAATATATGTGCCTAAAAATCAGGCTAACGGTGTTTTTCGTTTCGGCTACTCAAATTTCTATTCAATATGGAGGACTGATTATGTTGATAATGTATTTACCTCTCAGGATAATGCAGTACAACTTGATGGATATATGCTTAATGATTTCCTCAGCGGAATAAAGCTGAATTTTTCAGGTTTACTTATAGACCTGTCTCTTAGAATTGAGAACCTGTTTAATGTTCGTTACCAGACTATTGAGTATTATCCGCAGCCAGGCAGATCATTTTTATTTTCCCTTTCATTACGGAATAACACTGATAAATGAAACTTATATGAGCAGCAACTCACAGAAGGGAATGATTTTTTAATTCGTGTAAATTCCATTAGACAATTTAAATAATACTTGAATAACCGAATGAAAACCTTTATTTCTGCAACAGCTATATTTATTATTGCGGCATTTCTTATTTCCTGTTCCGGAGAATCAGAAAGAGAAGATGAACACAGAGTAGTCGACAATAAAAACAAAATAAGTTATGCAAAACGATTTGCAATACACAGAACAGATAGTTGCACTATTGTGAGGATTTTAAATCCGTGGCAGGGAGCTGATAATGTTGAGAACATCTATTATCTTGTTAAAAGAGGATATAATATCTCTGTTCCTGATACATCATCAGTAATATATGTTCCCGTACAAAAAATTGTCTGCATGTCTACAACACATCTGGCAATGATAAAATCTATAGGGGCAGAGCATAGCATAAAAGGAGTTTCAGGTTCAGAATTTATTTACGACAGTATTCTTTCACGTAATGCCCGGGATGGAATAATAAAAGATGTAGGTTACGAAAGCAGTTTAAATAATGAATTAATACTGAATATCAAACCGGATATTGTAATGATTTATGGTATTGGTAGTGAGTCATTGGGATATGTTGGAAAACTGCGCGAGCTTGGTGTTAAGGTAATGTTTAATGCTGATTACCTTGAGACAAACCCTCTGGGCAAAGCAGAATGGATAAAACTGTTTGGATCACTTTACTGTAAAGAAGCAATGTCAGATTCGATTTTTGAATCTGTAACTGATCTGTATCTGCAATATAAAAATGAAATTACCGGTAATGACCGTTACAGACCAAAGGTCATGCTTGGGCTTCCCTTCAGAGATACATGGTACATATCTCCCGGAAACTCATATATTAGTACCCTGATCAATGATGCAGGGGGAGAATATCTGTGGGGAAAATCTATTTCAGCAGTTTCTATGCCTTACGGTCTTGAGAGTGTTTATCTCAGATCGCTTGAAGCTGATTACTGGCTGAATACAGGAAGTGCTGTTTCAAAAAGACAAATTCCAATAATTGATTCAAGACTTGCTTCTATACCAGCCTTTATAAAAGGCAATCTGTACAATAATAATAAAAGATTATCTTCTACCGGTGGAAATGATTACTGGGAGAGTGGAACGATAAACCCTCATCTCATTCTTAAAGATATAGCTGCTATTCTTCATCCTGAATTGTATGTAGATCATGAGCTTTATTATTACAGAAAAATAGAGTAAAACTGAATGAGAAAATCAGGATATAATAAGGAGTCTTTACACAAGTGGCATGAGCGGGGAAACAGGTCATATATTTTTATTTTGCTTGGATGTCTGTTAATCTTATTTTTCTTTCTTGATATAATATTAGGATCTGTATATATTAGATTTACAGATCTATATGAATTATTTACTTCCGATGCCAATAGCAGTATCTCTACTATTATTTTCAGATTCAGACTTCCCAAAGCGATAACTGCCTCTCTTGTCGGCGTGGCACTTTCACTTAGCGGTCTTCAGATGCAAACCCTTTTCAGGAATCCGATGGCAGGTCCTTATGTTCTTGGTGTTAGTTCAGGAGCCAGTCTGGGTGTTGCTATGGTGATTCTGGGCTTTTATTCAGGTCTCGGCAATTCAGGTATGATGGAACAAAGTGGCTGGATACTGGTTATATCAGGATGGCTGGGGGCAGGCAGTGTGATGCTCCTGATGATGCTTATATCAACAAGAGTGCGGGATATAATGACTATCCTTATCATAGGTATCATGCTCGCCAGTGGTTTATCTGCCGTGGTTAGCATAATGCAGTATTTCAGTAATGAAACTATGCTGAAAGCTTATGTTATCTGGACCATGGGGAGTCTGGGCAACCTGTCCTCTGATCAGTTGAAAGTACTGACCATAGCAGTCCTGACAGGATTACTGTTAGGTGTTGCACTGATAAAAAAGATGAATGCTTTAAACCTGGGAGAAAATTACGCTTCCAGTATGGGCATGAATGTCAGAATAACAAGAACTTTAATATTTGCATGTACAAGTATACTGGCCGGAAGTGTTACGGCATTTTGCGGACCTATTGGTTTCATTGGAATAGCAATACCTCATGTAGTACGTAATATGTTCAGGACATCCGATCATAAAATACTTTTGCCGGGAACAGTTTTGACAGGAGCTATTGTGATGCTCGGGAGTGATATAATATCACAATTGCCGGGTTCAGAAAGTGTTATACCGGTAAATTCAGTGACTGCATTGATAGGAATACCGATTGTCTTGTGGATAATATTACATAATAAGAAAATATCAGGTCTTGGTTGATGGACAGAAATGATTCTATAATGCTTTATATTAATTCTCTCAGGATAGGGTATGGTTCATCCTTATTGCCGTCTCCCCTTACGGCCTCAGCCAGGAGAGGTGAACTTGTAGCAGTGATTGGAAGAAACGGTATTGGAAAGAGTACTTTATTGAGAACCATAGTAGGTTTACAGTTATCTCTCGGAGGCAGTATCAGGGCAGATGGGAAAGATATTTCGGATTATTCACAAGTTGAACTGGCAAAGAAGATAGGTTATATTTCCACAGAGAGAGTCAATGTAAGTAATATGAGAGTTTGTGACCTGGTTGCTTTGGGAAGGTATCCCTACACAAACTGGATAGGTCGCATTGATGAAAACGAAATTAATGAAATAAACCGTTCTATAGAGAAAACAGGACTTAAAGGATTTGAAGAAAGGTATATTTCAGAGCTTTCCGATGGAGAGAGGCAGAGGGCAATGATTGCCAGGGTAGTGGCTCAGGATACTGATATTCTCATCATGGATGAACCAACAGCCTTTCTTGATGTGATTAGTAAATATGAAGCAGTCAATTTACTTCGTGATCTAGCTTCAGATGGAAAAACAGTGATATTCTCCACACATGATTTTAATATAGCTTTAAGTCATGCTGACTGGATATGGCTTATGCTTGATGACAAACTTGTTGAAGGGGCTCCGGAAGACCTTGTTTTGAAAGGACTATTTGAAAAGCTTTTCAAATCAGAGATAGTGGAGTTTAATCGCGCTGACGCATCCTTCTTTGTTCCTGACCGGTCAGGTGATAGTTTTTATATTGAAGGAGAAGGCTTGTCGTATTTCTGGACAAAAAAAGCACTTCATAGAATAGGATGTTCTGTTACTGATAAAAAAATTCTTCCCCTTATTAAAACTCCTGACTCATTAGATGGAAAATGGGAACTGGTGACTCCGGAATCAACATTTTCCTGTTCATCACTTTTCGATCTGCTCAGAATGATACGAAAAAATAGGGAATAATTAGCGTTGATTCATTTTGTAACTATCTATAAATGAAGGCACATCATCCACAGAGATTTTCTTGGCAATAATTTTTTTATCCTTATCAAGGATATAGATAAGAGGTGTAGCCTGTACATTGTAATAAAAATCAAAATGTGTTCTTCTGTCAGGGTCCCATCCGTTTATCCAGCTTGTAAGATTATTCTGCTGAATGTATTTTGTCCACTCTGATTTATTATTTGTGGTGCAAACAGAAAAAACCTCAATGTCATCATTTCGCACTTTTTCGTAGTAGTCGCGAAGTTTGGGTGTGTATTCTTTACAAAAGCCGCAGTTTGGTTCCCAAAAATACAGAATGGTAAATTCTTTTTCAATGTCATGCAGAGAAACAAAAATTCCGTTGAAAGAATCCATTACCATATTCTGAGCTTTCATTCCGATGAGATTGTTACGTAGCATGTCTACCTGACGTTTCAGATCGTCACGGAATTCATTTGTAACCCAGTCAGCTTTCCCTGAGAGATAGATGTCATCGGCAAGTTTTACTATTACTGCATCATGTCCCATTATTTCACTTTGCCGGAAGTGGTTGAAAAGAAATACTGCAACAAACTGATAAACCTTTGGGTTAGACTCACATTTAGTCATTATTTTATCTATTTCTTTGTTAATTGAATCAGCTGACTGGATTACGACATTTGAAAAAAAAGCCTGCAGGCGCCCCTGCAATATGGGGGTTCTTAACAGCCTTTCATCAGTCAGGTCTATATTATCAAAGAAATGATCTTTATTGTAATTATACCTGGCAACCCATCTTAGTGAGTCTGGATTTCTGGCAGCGAGAGGAATATGAAAATCAGGGAGTTCGATTGGCATCATTGAACGTACCAGTACTCCCAGTAGATTATCCTTGTTCTGACTATACACCTGAAGCAAATAGGCTTTCATGCTGTCTTCAAGAAGTCCTTGCTTTTCACTCAGCACTCTCAGCGAATCACGATTCCCTTTATTGGTCTGAATTCTTCTACTCAAAGATACTGATTGTTGTTGCAAAGAACTCCATTTCTTCTGGTAAGCAAGAAAATTATTATTTTCAACAGATCCGCTAAAAATGAGAGTATTAAAATAATCATTATACGAACATGACACAGAAAAAACCTGATCCCTTGAAACAAGAACTTCAAAATATTTTCTTCCCGGAAGAACTATCATATATATACCCTGAGGCAGAAGTTCATTTCCGGAGAACAAACCTTTACCATTTTTATCAAGTAAGGTTGTGTCGGTTATATATTGTTTATCACCAAAATGATATGCAAGGTAAATACTTGAATCTCTTAATCCTGAAACAGAAACAGATATTTCATACTTACCGCTGACCTGAGAGAATAAAGGCAGGCTGATAAGGAAAAGAGAAAGAAACAGGGAATATTTTTTCATGCCTTAGTAACATTATTGGATATCAGACAAAATTAGTGATTGCAATTTCTTTGCCAAAATCACCGGCATTTTATATTTGGAAATAAATTGTAATTTAGCAGTGGTTATTGCAGGGTAATACTGATGACAATTTCTTTACTTATTCCGGTATGTGATTATGATATTGTGGCCTTGGTCCACAGTATGAGAAGTTGTATTGACAAAATTCCGGAATTTACAGAGATACTTATTGGTGATGATGGGTCTACGGAAGAATTCAGGAACAAATATAAAGCTCTTGAAGGGGCTGGGGTAAAGCTTGTTGTTTCGGAAAAAAATATAGGACGGGCTGCAATACGCAACAGGCTTGCGTCTGAAGCCAGTGGTGATTTTCTTTTGTTCATTGATGCAGATGCCATGATACCCGGTACGGCTGAAGCATATATTTCAGGCTGGTTGCCCTATATGGAAAAAGCCAGGGTTATTTGTGGAGGCATATTATATCATCAATCTCCTCCCGGGGATCCGGATAAGATCCTTAGATGGAAAACAGGCTATAAGAGAGAACAAATGAATGCTGAGGAACGTAATAAGCATCCATATACTATGTTCTCAACTTTTAATGTCATGATTGACAGGACTATTTTTTCCAAACTGAGGTTTAATGAGGAACTAAAACAATATGGATTTGAGGATACACTTCTGAGTTTTCAATTAAAAAAAGCAGGTATTGGCATCCTTCATATTGATAACGGTCTTTTGCATGAAGGTCTGGAATCCAACAGGGAATTTCTTATAAAGACAAGGTTAGGACTTGAAAATCTCAGTAAGCTCTATGACAGTGTGTCAGATAAAAAATCATTTTCTTCTACTCTGAGAATTCTGCGACTTTACAACAGACTTTCTTTTTTCCGCCTTACACTGCTGCTTGCCGGGTTTTATATACGTTATAAGGATAAGATGGAGATCAGACTCGACTCACCTAATCCTTCTCTTTTATTATTCAGTTTTTACAAGGTATGTATGTTCTGTACTTTTCGTGAAATTCACAGGAGAAGAAGCATCTTACCCATAGTATGATATTTAATTAGAACCATTATTCTGACAGACAGGCAGACGTTATGTGAAAGATATAAATATTGTTGTAATGACAAATCCTGTATCATGGGCAATAGGCCAGGCTAAAAAGCTTAATGATGAGATATGGCATACAGCTCCTTCGGAATTATCCAGGCGCAGAACTTTTCTGATAAAACAGCTCAGAATAATTGTTTTGGCCACCCGGGGCTTTCTTAATGACAAAGTTCAGTTAAGAGCTTCTGCTCTCACTTTTTACACTCTTCTCTCTATTATCCCTGTAGTTGCCATTGCCTTTGCCATTGCCAAAGGTTTCGGTCTTGACCAGACTCTTGAATCGATTATTACAGGCACAAAAGAGTTTAAATCCTATGGAGAGCTTCTTACTCCGTTATTGAACAGAGCTCGTGACACTATTCAGGCTACAAGAGGAGGTTATATAGCAGGAGTGGGGGTCATAATACTATTCTGGTCTGTTGTCTCTTTGCTGGAGCAAATAGAGAATTCATTCAATCATATTTGGCAAATATCTTCTTCAAGACCATGGTACAGGAAATTCACCGATTATATTACAATAATGCTGATAGCCCCTGTTTTTATTGTTCTATCAAGCAGTATAACAGTTTTCGTAAGTACAGAACTACGTGATTTTATGACTAATGCTCCGATACTGGCTTTTTTCAAGCCTGTAGTAAGTTTTCTAATAAAGTTTATTCCTTATTTCCTGACATGGTTTGTCCTAACTCTTCTTTTTATTGCAATGCCCAATACAAAAGTAAAGGTTGGTCCGGCAATATTATCCGGAATCATTGCCGGGACTTTTCTTAAAGTATTACAGTGGCTTTATCTTGACCTTCAGTTTGGAATAACCAAATTAAGTGCGATTTATGGTGGATTGGCTGCAATACCACTATTTATCCTGTTTATTCAGTCAAGCTGGATTATTATTCTTTTGGGAGCTGAACTAAGCTTTGCAAATCAGAATGTATCTCAATATGAATTTGAATCCGGAGCCCTAAAAACAAGTCATTTTCAAAAACGGGTCCTTATGTTGCTCATTTTGCATAAGATAGTCAAGAATTTTGAAGCAGGCTTGAAACCTGTCAGTGATGAAGAGATTGGAAAAACACTCAGGATACCTGTTCGTTTGGCACGTGACATACTGGATGATCTAAGCAATGCTTCCATAGTATCTGTTCTTCATGAAAACGAAAAAAAACAGAGACTATATCAACCTGCCATTGACATAAATAAGCTGTCTGTCAGCTATGTCCTTTCACGTGTTGAAAAAAAGGGAACAGAAGACAATCTTCTGGTTGAAGGTAAAAACTATAATAAGATTATTTCTATTTTGGACAAATATGATGAACTTGCAGAAAAATCTGATTCAAATATTCTTATAAAAGATTTATAAGATTCCCTTAGTATTTTTCTGGTCTGCGTCTGGTTCTCCTTTTTTTTCTGTATGATCTGACAAAATCAATGAACTCAGTAAAAGATTTCCAGTTATGAAAGAAATAATGCGGCACAGGTAATATTATATGTCTGGTTTGTTTTTCCTTTGCCCAGTAATTATTCATATTTTCTGCCGGAAAAACACGGTCTATCTCACTTGTTACAGCATAATCCCATCTGAAACCTTCATTACTGTGCTCCATCATTCGGTTATAAAGCCACCTTAGTTCATCATGAAGGGATTTTAGTGTCCTTCCGGGTATCATCTCCTTATTTAATTCATTTGTTTTTTTATCTCCAAACATTCTGAAATAGAATTTATTCATATTCTCTTCAGTAATATTATTAAGTGTCCCTTCAAAAATATGTAAGGGTATTCCATATTTGTCATCAGCAGGAAAAGGTGTTCCGTTAACTGCAATTGTCAGATCAGGGTTGATGCCTGTCTTTTGTGCCATGTATTCAGCCGCCCATACGCCTAGTGACCAGCCAACAAGAATAATTTCACTGTATTTTTTCATCTCGGGCAGTACGAGAGCTTCATCGGCTGAGTAGTGATAAAACAATATATAATCGTATTCATCTGTAAAAAGCGGGATAAATAAATTCTCATCACACGCCCAGCCTGCAAATAGTACAAGCAGCTTAGTATTTTTTTCTCTTCTGCGAATGTAAGTCTTCATGAAATGAATAGCTGAAATGATATTTTACCGGATCAAACCCTGTTACCCGGGTTCCAAAGATAATTGAAAATCTTAAGAGAAGTAAATATGAAAAGAAAGGTGATAAATATGTTAGAATAATAATAAGAGGAGGAAGGGTGGAATGAAAATCAGGGAGCGGGTTTTATTAATAGATAATTCCCGTGTCTACTGTCTGATAAAAGGATGGAACGATGGTAAGCTGGCGCTATACCTTAAGTCCCAGATGTGAAAGTCAATGTCTGCAATACAATCCTGTTGATTTTCACCTCCATCCCTTGCTCAACTCCTCTTATACCAATAGCATGAGCTATAAACAAATTTATACAATTATATTTTAATATCAAAGTTTTATGATAAAAAATAGTATTACTGAAAGCCTTTGTATTTGATCTGCCTTTTTTATATTATTCACAACAGTTGGAATTAATAAATTAAAGATTTGTTGAACTAATTGATAAATAAGATTCCACTTAATATTCTTAACAATTATAATTAAATTTGATTGTCGGACGTCATTGACTTATTTGCTTTCTTTTTTCACTTTTTTTAGGGTGAAGTGTAATATATGTCTTTCAACATGACATATATTATTAGGAGCCAGTAACAAGTGTACTACAGGCAGTAAGGAGTTAATCTGTTGTTTTTCAGACTATGTATATTGCGTTATCTTGATTAATTATCAACTTGAAGTTTATCCCGAATAATAATTGGAACAGTAAAAAGAATATTAAAAATGGATTCCGGGAAAAATCAGATTACTTACAATAACAGAAGCGGAATAACGGCTGCATATATTACCGATACTGCAGGAATCTGGCATTCTCATAAGGAATATGAGCTTGTTCTTAATATTGAGAGTAATGGAACACGTATTATAGGAGACAGCGTTGAGTTGTTTGATAAATACGACATGGTCCTTATAGCTTCAGGCATGCCTCATTCCTGGCATTATTATAAGGGAGAGAAAGATTTGCCTGAAAACCATGGTATGGTACTTCATTTTACAAGATCATCAATTGGCGATGTTCTTTTGATGCAGCCTGAATTAAAATGCGTTAATAAATTACTTGATGAATCGGAAAGGGGAATAGTATTTTCTGTTAATGATGCCTTGCTTACAGAAAAATATCTGGGTCAGATGATTAATCACAAAGGTCTTGATAAGATAATTGATTTATTCTGCATTTTGAGGATCCTGTGTAAAGCAAAAAATAAAGTTTTTCTGTGTTCTGACGAATACAAAAAAAAATATGATGAACGAGGCAATAAAAAAATGGCTGATATTTATTTATATATCAGAGAAAATTACTTCAGACCTGTTACTCTACAGGAAATATCAGAAATTTTCGAAATGAATTCTTTTTCCTTCAGTAGGTTTTTTAAAAAAAACAGTGGAACATGTTTTATAGAATATCTTAACAGGATTAGGACAAACAGAGCATGTTATCTATTACGTGAGACAGATTATCCTGTTCATGATATTGCAGCGGAATGCGGATTTTCAAGCATTTCCAATTTTAATAAACAATTCCGGAAAACAGAAGGTAAGTCACCGAGTAATTACAGAGCACAGTTTAAAACATCCTGATAAGTAGTTTTTTGTGTCTTATAAATGTATTTTTGTCAGTCATATTCTTGTTATTTCAGCAGTGTCAATCAATCCACTTGTTGAATAATTATCACTTAAATTAAACCTTGGTTATCAATTAACTTGTCACAATTGAAAAAATATTTAATTTTGCACCCTGTAAAAGGTTCCGTAGCTCAGCTGGATAGAGCAACAGCCTTCTAAGCTGTGGGTCGCGCGTTCGAATCGCGCCGGAATCACAAATGGTAGCTAAAAACAGCTGCCATTTACATTTCAGG
>DAINPM010000042.1:0-19627 GCA_036743455.1 Bacteroidales bacterium
CGGATTAGTATCCGCCAGCAAAAAATTAGTAAATGGCAGGAAAATTATAGTATCACGGATTTTTATAAATACAGGGAGTTACTGATTTCCTGTATGACCTGTTTCCTCATATTTTGTGAAACAGGTATTTTTGAATTATCCTTAAGAACAAGATATCCACCGTCGCGCTTGACAAATCTGTCAACATGGGAAATATTTACAAGATGCGACTGATGTACTCTTATCATACCGGAGTTCGAAAGAAGCCCGTCGAATTCCTTGATGGTACGTGAAACCATTATTGTGTTGCCATCAGTAAGTATGAACCGGGTGTAATTACTGTCAGCTTCAGCTCTTACAATGTTTTTTAATTCAATAATATGTAAATTATCTGCTGTGTTAAGCACTATTCTCCTGAGGCTTTTTCTGTTCTTTATATTTTCCAGAAGAGCTTTCAACTTAAGCTGTTCTTCTTCAATATTCAGAATCCCGGCTGCTTTATCAATGGCAGCACAAAGATCTTCAGAGGTGAAGGGTTTAAGAATAAAATCAAGAGCACTTACTTTTATTGCATCCAAAGCATATTCCTGGTGTGCCGTAATAAATATGGTTTTAAAATCTATTGGGGTCAGTCTGTCAATAAGATCAAATCCGGTACCATCAGGCATTTCAATATCCAGGAACACCAGGTCCGGTTTATATCGGATGATCGATTCAACACCTTCTTTAACAGATCCTGCCGAAGCAGCAAGATCGATATCGGAATATTTCAGGTTTAAAATATTTCTGATAGAATTGCGAATAGATAATTCATCGTCAACGATTACTGCTTTTATCATTTCCAGGTAATCTTCAGTTAAATATTTTTCTGTAAGGCATTACTACCGTCACCCTTGTACCTGAGGGAGTTGTATTGTCATAAAGGTCTGTAATGTCGTAATTTATTTCCTTTATTTTAAGTTTCTTCCTGAAAAAAGCCAGCCTTTCCTGTATTAAGGTAGTAGAGAGAGACTTTTTAACCATCCCTTTTGAAGTGTTTTTTCTGGTGATTTTTCTTCCTGCTCCATTATCTGTCACTTCCAGTCTCAGGAGGTTATTATGAATACTATAGGATATATCTATATGGCCTTTCCCGTTTTTCAAAGGAAGAAGACCGTGTTCAACAGAGTTTTCGAGACATGGTTGTGCAAGCATCGGAGGAACGGAAATATTCTCAGGATCAATATTATTTTCAAATGTAATATTGTATCCGAATTCTGATTCGAATCTGAGCTGTTGTATGTCGAGATATAATCTTATGGTCTCCAATTCTTTTTCAAGAGGTATGAACTCTTCTCTTGAATTCTCAAGGATATTGCGCATAAGGCTGGCAATTTTGACCAGAAAAACATTTGCTTTTTCAGGGTGTCCGGACAGGATGAGTTCCTGTACTGCGCAAAGGGAGTTGAAAATGAAATGAGGATTCATCTGTGCCCTTAGTAGTCTTTGCTCCAGATCAATACGTTCATATTTTGCTCTCAGGCGGGTGTTATGTATATAAAAGAGAGTAATAACGGCCAGTAACACTAACAGAAGAATAAGTCCTTTCAGATAAAGGTTTTGTTGTGTGATCCTGTTTTCACGTATGAGAAGTTCCTGTCTGTGTTCAAAATCAGCTTCTTCCTGTCTTCTGTTATACTCATTTTCAATTTCCAGTCGTGTTACTTTTTTCAGAAATTCGTTATTGCTTATACTGTCATTAATAGTGTAATATTCTTTTAGATAATCATAAGCAAGAGCTTTATTGCCTGTTTCATTGTACAGGTCACTCAACAGGGCTGCAGCCGAAGCAATGACAATAGATTTATTTTGTTTACCGGCTTCAGAATAGGCTCTTCTGGCGTTCTTCAGAGCACTGTTATAATCCTTCTTTCTCTTTTGTATCTGCCCAAGTGTAATGAGGTAAGACGGTAATTCAGAGTCATTTAACCTTTCAGCTATAGCAACAGCTCTTTCAATATAAACAGATGCAGAATCGCTTTCATCTTTCATAAGAAAAGTTGATGCAATGATCTGTGAAGTAGCAGCGACGCCCGAGGGATAGTTCATTTTTTCGTTAAGATCCAGGCTTCTTTTAAGATAGTGAATAGAGCTGTCGGGCTGATTTTTTGCTGCATATATCTGGGCAATGTTATTAAGACACTTGCTTAATTCAAAATGATCTCCCGAACGTTCACATACTGGAACTTTCTTGAAATTGAATGTGAGAGCCATATCATAATCTTCCTGATAGTAATACATCAGTCCTATCGACCCATAGGCAATGGCCATTCCGTTTGTGTCTCTTTTCAACTCCCATAAATTAAGTGCTTCAAAATATGAGTCAATGGCTTCATTAAAGAGCAACATATCCTTATATATATTACCCAGGGTATTAAGAGCATCAGCTAACGGGATAGTATCATTTATGGAACGGGCTATGTCGATAGCCATGTTAGTCATCTCTATTGCACCGTTAAAATCATTTTTTTGTCTGAACAAATAAGTGAGTGCACTCAGGGAATTGACCATCCCTCTCTTGTCTCCGGCCTTTTCAAAACTGTTGAGGCTGAGTCTGCTGTAGTGTTCAGACTCAACCAGGTCACCTTTAACACTGTAAACGTATGCAAGACAGTAATATGCCCTGGCCTGACCGGTAATATCTCCCAGTTCCTCATATAAATCAAGTGCCAGAAAATTATAGTACGACGAACTGTCACCGGGGTTGTATTTTGTGAAATAAGCCATCCCAAGTGCCAGACTGGCATCGGCAATGCCCTTTTTGTATCCGGCGGCCCTCGATGCCGAAAGGACTCTATGGGCCTCGCTAATGGCCAGATCAGGATTTTGCCTGGCAGTAGTATAAGCCTGCCGGGTACTATTGTTAATTAAAGCAGTGTCAATATCCTCATACTGAAAGATATAAGTTGTGTTAATAGCGGAGGACATGAAACAGGCCAGGGTGATAATTACAATCAGGTTCCCCATTGTTAGTAGCTTAGCTGCTCAGATTATTTAAAAATAATAAATTTCTGCAGATAATCATTCATTATACGGAAGAATATGAATATTTGAAGCTTAGCTTTTATTTTGTCTCAGAAAACATTGCCTATGATATGAGCAATCAGAGTCGTCTGCTACATAGTTTTTTCTTATAATCATTATCGGTTAAGATAATCAGCGCTTTTAACTGTTTTGCAGATCAGGGTTTTAGCGGCTTAACAGTTTTTTTACAGGATCCAGTAAGTTCTTAATTAGCTTTGGTCTTTTTGCTTCTTTTCCCTCCTGTATAAACTGACTCAGAATTTTTGAGAATTCAGGTGTGCGCAGATATCCGAATGATTTGTGGGGATTAGGGATGCCGTTTATTCTATAATTATTCACAACCAGAAAATCAACAGGCTTTACGCCATAAGAGTTATAGGAATAATAATCTTCAATTTTATAATTGAAAGCAACCTTATCAAGAATATCTGAAAAATTAAACCATTTATTGGTTACTCCTGGAGGTGCTTGAAGCATTGGAGTATTAATGCCTTTTTCTTTTTCCTCTGCAGCTATTTTGCCCAGAATGAAAGGTAAGCCAAGGGGAGATCCCATTGTTATAAAAGTATTTATTTTAATATCCGGCACCAGGAATGTAAGAACATCAAAAGCAATTATTGAACCCATTGAGTGTCCGATCAACATTATATTATCTTTTTCATGTTTTCTTATCTTTTCGGATAAGCGGTTTCTGATTAAATCTCTTATATAATGGACATCATGATCTGTTTTATTTCCAAAATAGTATTGTTCAAGATCTGAGAAATATCTTCTCATTATAGTATCGTAGACAAATGAATAATTAAGGGAGAGATCCTCATTGAGGAATATCCTGTTCATTTGTCTTCCCAGATAATCAACTATTTTTTTGCGTGTACTGTGGTCTTCAACTACGAAATTTCCGGAAGCTTCAAGGTATTTTTCATCAATGTATAAAGGACTGCCAGGGTCTTTTTCATTTGGGTCAAGAGGTTTTTTATGAAGAATGTCAGACCAGTAAACCATTTCAAATTCAGGCAAATCATTATCAAATTTTATAGCCTTTAATCCTTCAGTCATCGATAGTTTCCACCATCTTTTCAAAATAGATACCGGTGGTTTATTCCCAAGACCATGAACGCCTATTATTACATTAGCCATATTGATTACAAGTCTTAGCTATATTCAGATCCATGAAAATATTTTTTTATCTTTTTGCCTGAGAAATAAAAATTACTTTATATGAAAATGTAAGCTAATCTCAGGCACTGTAATTTTCAATATTGTAAATTTACAAAAGAAAGATATAAGAATATTTACCAAAGTGTTTATCACATGGGCAGCTTTGTTATTACAGGCTGATATTTGGGAGGCATTGATTAACAGGCACATTATACGTTTTAAATGCGCGGTTATAAGTATTTTAAGAGATATCAGGAATAATCTGAATAAGTAGTTGCTTACTTTTTCAGGGCTGCTTTTGTAAAAATATATTCAGGTATAGGCTGGTCGAATTTTATTGAGTTAATAATAAATTCAGTTCCTTTTCCCTTTTTTAGCAGGTCTTTATAGACCACTTTCAATGGGAACCATCTCCCTTCAATTTGTTTTACTTCAGACAAATTTGTCTGTTTCAGCATCTGTCCGCTTTTTGCAAATAATTCCTCCCGGAGAGGTATATATCTTTCAGTATCAATCCACATTTTACATTTATAGTATGCTACATTATCAGTTTTTGCCGTCATATCCAGTATCCATGTCTTCCGGCCATCAACTGTTTCAGTGCCTGTATTAATTGCATTATACATTTCACTTAACTTTCTGTCATCCATCATGTCTTCGTAAGAAAGATCAGAGCCCATTACAGACTGTCTCAGCATATGTCCTGAGATCTGAATAGTTCTGTCAGTTGAAGGAGAATATATCCAGAGCTGGTTTTCAAGTTTGAGCATCTTGGTTCCCTGTTCACGGGGAGGAGACAGGTATTCTGTAAATGACTTTTCTTCACCTGCTGAATATGTTACAGAGGTAATGGTTCTGCTGGAGCGGGTTCCGTGAATGATCATTGTTGATTCAAAAACACGGTTTTCAGATGACATATTAGCCTCGACTCTTTTCAATATATCATTTCCGTCTTGTCCAAAAACAGAAGCCATAAAGAAGACCGGAAGTAGGGTTATCAGGTTTTTCATTTTATTTTTCATTTAATTATTATTCTGCATCAGGTCTCAAGTTCCTTGAATAATTTGGCTGTCTGACGTTTATATATGCCAATGCCGGAAAGCATTGTCCCGATCACTGTTGCAGCCAGACCGGGGATAAATCCGATATAAAAGTCGGCACTTGTTATCCGGGCTCTTATGACTGAAGGTATCATCATAGAAGAACCCTGCATTATTCCTGAAAAGTCGATACCATATTTTTGCATTAACCATGCAAAGAACAGTCCCAGAGCTGTTCCTGTAATTGACCCTGCTATGCCGATGATCAGTGATTCATAGATCAGGGTGCGGTAAATATGACTTTTTTCTTCTCCCATTGCCAGGCGTATCCCGAATTCACCATAACGTCTCAGACCTCCCAGCAAGCCTGCATTCCATAGCACAAGTGACATAGCAATAATAAAAACAAGGGAGATGTAAAGAGACCACATTTTTGTCATTGAGACGTAAGTTCCCATTGTTCCCTGTTGGCTGAGACTTCTCATCACAGGGATGAACTCATCATTATCTAGAGTGTCTGATGAATTAAACCTTTCAGCATACATAAGGGCTGTCTCATCGTCATAAAATCCTGATTTAAAGAATCCGAGGATTTCTCCTGCAGCATTTTCCATGTCAAGCGCATATTGTACATCCTCAATATCAGCTATTATTGTACCCTTATCCAGCGCATCATGTCCCATAGATACAGTTCCCGACATGATAAAATTATGTATTGCCATACTTCCGTTCATTGTTGAACTAATCAATGTCAGCTGTTCTCCTGGATCAATTGCAAGTTTCCGGGAGAATTCCTCACTAAGCAATACTTCATTTTTCTTTTCCGGGAGACGGCCTCTTATGAGTGATTTTTGGAGGTCCAGTCTCTCTGTTTCGGTTGACAAGGGTGATAAAAGGTCCATGCCAAGGCCTGTAGCAGGTCCCTGGGACCGGGTTTCCCCATTAATGTCAGGAACATCAATCAGTCCGGCAAACTGAATCCGGGGCGACCATGTTGTAGCAGGGAATTGGCTGTTGAGATCATTCAACAGGGAAGACACATCTGCCATTGCAAGATCGTTGGGTAGCTGCTGCATATTATCGGCATAACTTCTTGTCATTACTTTCATATGGCCATGAGTAAAGCGGGCATTGATCTCAATAATATCACCCATAAAACCTACTATGTAAGCATGCATAAAAACGCTGAGGGTTACACCTATAGTAACCACTATCACAGGCAGCCTGCTGCGGCTCTTGTCTCTGAGCAATCCTTTGAAAAGAAATTTTATCATTGTATCCTCCCCCTTAATGCTTCTGTTGGATTCATACCTGCTATTTTTCTTGATGGCCAATAGCTGACGATCGCCGTAACTGTCATTATGATCAACACTGTCCCTGCTACCAGTCCGGCACTGTAAACCGGATACAGAGTCTGGGCAATAGCCATGCCGAATTCACTTGTATCCATGGGCATTGTCCAGCCGTTTTTAGCCTGCCATGTAAGAAAAGGAATACCATAAGCTGCGGATAATAAAGCAGCAAAAACGGCGTGCATGGTTCCTTCTACGGTAAAAAGACCTACTACTTCACGTCTAGTGTATCCGAGAGCTATATATGTGCCTATCTCCTTTTGCCTTTTGAATATTGAGAGTACCTGAGTGTCAAATATTGCCAGCATGGCAAGCAAAATCAGGACAGCATAGAGAACTGATGTTCCTGCAGTTTTTACTTTGATAAGCTCATCAACAGAACTGGTAAGTTCCTCTTTGCTTTTATGAATCCATCCTGTAATATCAGATCTGTCAGTTCCGGCATTATTGTAAGTAAGTATAGTTGCTTCATTTTCAAGATTAAGCATAGAACGGAGTTTATTCAGCGGTATGTATATCTGACCCTGATCAACAGCGGGAACATTAACCGAGAAAATGTCCGTGATACATATTTCTGAAGCATCGAAAGTCCCTTCAGTATCTCTCCACTGGATCATTACCCTGTCGGAAATACCGAGCTGCAGATTTTTTGCCATCCCTGATCCAATAATTGCAGGAATAGCATCGCTGATTGTTGTGTCCAGCTTATGAGAGGGCAGGTGGAATATTTTTTGGTGAGGATCAATGCCTTTAATCATTATGGACTGAAGTCTGCCCTGAGGATAAATTGTTCCCTGCGAAATTAATAAAGGCGTCATACTGTCCTGTCTAACTTCCTCCCTGAATATTTCGGGAACAGGAGCATGACTGTCATTCAAAGTAAAAGGATCGTAAGGATCATAATTTTCATGCCAGTATTGTCCTTCTCCGATTTGCCAGTTTGTCATATCGATTTTTGCCTGATGATCCCACCCGGTTATTACTCCTTTCATCCAGATAATAATAACGAAGGAGAAAGAAAGGACTATCACATTGAGCCAGGTACGTAAGCCGGCCCCTATGAGATTACGGAAAGCAAGTTTAATTGCCAGTTTCATAGACCTTGTTTTATTAATTGGAAACTACTTCGTCTTTGTCAATCCTCCCATCAAGGAGGAATATCTTTCTGTGCAGGTAATTAATTACCTTTTCATCGTGAGTAGCGAACAGGAAAGATGTTTTTAATTCCCTGTTCAGTTCTTCCATCGTTTTAAGGATATTATGTGAGTTTGCAGCATCCAGATTGGCAGTGGGTTCATCAGCCAAAACGATGGAAGGTTTTTTTACCATAGCCCGGGCTACAGCTACTCTCTGACATTCCCCTCCCGAGAGCTGGGGTGGTTTGGACCTGATTTTATTGGTCAGTCCAACCCATTCAAGAGCATCCATGACTATCTTTTTTCTTTCTCCTGAAGAGAGACCGAGAAGGAGTAAGGGGAATTCAACGTTTTCATATACAGTATGAACTGCCAGCAGGTTATAACTTTGGAAAATGAATCCAAGGTTTTCTTTTCGCAGTCGGGCAGATTCTTTTGCATTAAGTTCTGATATTGATTGACCTAATACCTTAACCAGCCCTGAAGTGGGTACATCAAGCGACCCGATAATGTTCAGCAGAGTTGTTTTTCCTGATCCGCTTGGACCAATCAGACCTGCAAATTCACCCTGAGATAAGGTGAGTCCGATGCCACTCAATGCAGTAAATTCTCCTTTTCCCATAGGAAATTTCTTTACAAGATTCTCAATTTTAATGATTGAAGAATTTTCCATTTTTTTATGATTAGTGATTGAATACAAATAAAACCCGGATGCCTTTTCCTCCGGTAATGTTTTGTGACTCCCTGTAAAAAGGGAGCATTTTTGATTCAGGATTCCAGTAAGCCATTACATAAAGTGAAGTGGTATCAAATTGCCTTTGCCAGCTTATATAAGAGTATAGATTATTATCGTCCCAGTTGTAGAAGAATATTGTGCCCAGCCGGTCAAACATACCAACAGGATAATTAGCTGTTACAAGAGAAAAAGAGGTTTTGGTACTGTAAGAGAAAAATTTTTCACCGTAACATGCCAATAATTGTTCAAAGGATGTATAAATACCATTTCCTATCCCAAAAGTGTAATCAATGCCGGTGTTTAACAGCATCTGATTTGTTAGCAAACCTGAATTTTTATTTTTATGAGTAAGAGACCCCTCAACCCAGATGCCGGCCGTCAAATCCCATTTAGCGTCAAATCCTATTTTGTTTTCGTTGATCCTTTCGAATTCCGGAATACCCTGACCGGAATGTCTGCTGTCAGCTGTCCTGTTATGATAAGTGAGTGCAAATTCTCCGGAAGGTATTGGTAACTGTATCCTTCCTCCAAATTCAGGAATTTCTTTATTAGGAGGTATTATTTCCCATCCTCTTATGTCGCTGTTGCCATAGAGGATCCATAGCCAGATATTGGCATTGTTCAGGAGATAGTATCTTCCGAGCAGGCCCCATACCCCATCAGTAAGCTGAAGGGGATCGCGCGGATCTATCTGGTCAAACCACATAAGGGGCCGTAGTATGGAAGCAGAACCGAAACTTATTTTCTGCAGTCCTATCCGTAATTCGTACTGGTCTGATGAGAATCTCATCCAGGCCCGGTATGGCTTAATATTATATGATGTGTTGAGGGAATCAAAAGGATGTAAACCGGCATATCCGGAAAGATTGGCAGTTAGTTCCGAGTCAAACCTGACGTTCGATTCTGAAATCACTTCATAATTAATTCTGGGTAAATACCTCAAACCTCCCCATAGGGGAAGATCTCCGGCATTGGACAGGCTGGTCCATAAAGAAAACTGACCATTGAAAGACAAAGAATCCTGTCCGGAGGCGAAAAATCCTGTGAAAAGAAAAAAACTTGTTATAGTGACAAATACCTTCATTTTGTATTATTCATGAGGCGATATGCCATAAGTGAAAAAGTTGGCGAATTCCATGATCATGTCTTGTGGAGTATTGTATAAATTCTGCAGATTTTTGTCATTGAACATGGGTATAAGATATTGAGTGATAAATAATATGAATTCGGGTTTGAAATCCTTCCTGAACCACCCCTTCTCCTGCGCTATTCTGAAAGATTTTATTATCTCCTGCCATGAATGTGAGGTCAGTTCTTCGACGAATAGTCTTAATTCAGTTTTATCACTGTTATAGAAATCATTCAGAAATTCGCGGCTAATGTCATTTGTGCCTTCAAGTTTTAAGGTAATTATTGCTTTAAATCTTTCAGCGGCAGGAATATCTTCCTTTTGCATTATTTCGTTAAAACGTTCAATACCATGCCGGATCTCATTTTCATAAATTGTTTTGGCAAATTCAGTTTTATTATTGAACCAGCGATAGAATGTCATCTTGCTTACTCCTGAATCACGGCATATTTCATCAATTGTGACTCTTTTGAAACCGTGCTTCCAGAATAGTTTTTTGCCTGAAACAAGCAACGCTTCCCTTTTTTTGTTTTTAACCTTCATAGCTAATAAAAGTATAAAGATACATAAACATTACGAAATATGTAATAATAGATAAATAAAGTATAGATATAGATAAAAGATAAAGAAATAGAAAATCAATCAGTCTGAGATATTAAGGAAAAGGATTACAATCAGACAGGGATTAAAATCTTGATTATTACTGAAACTTACATGAGCAGAAACTCACAAAAGGGAATACTCATTTAATACGTCTTTGCATAAAGCGATGGCGGACGCTAAGAGAAGAGGCTTTATTTCTCGGTGCTTGCACCGTTTTTAGAGTTCAGAGTCTGTACTGGGGTTCATCCCATTTGATTTATATAAACGAATGAAATACAAAGAGGAATTTTAACTGTTTTCAGCCTGGCTTTTGTTTATTCTGCTTCTTTTTCTGGCATTTTCATCAAGCTGCATCTTTCTGATCCGCATTGATTTAGGAGTTATTTCAATATATTCATCTTCTGAAATATATTCCATTGCTTCTTCAAGAGAAAAACGGACAGGAGGTGTTAATATGGCTTTATCATCGGAGCCGGAGGCTCTCATGTTGGTCAGTTTCTTTGTCTTAATTACATTAACGGTAATATCTCCCTGACGGGTATTTTCACCTACGACCTGGCCCATATAGACCTCTTCGCCGGGGTAAATAAAGAATTTACCCCTGTCCTGAAGCTTATCTATTGCATAGGAGACAGAAGTTCCTGTTTCCATAGCTATCAGAGAGCCGTTTCTTTTGTATGTCATTTCTCCTTTCCATGGTTCGTAACATTCAAAGCGGTGAGCAATAACTGCTTCTCCTTCGGTAGCAGTAAGGAGTTGATTTCTTAAGCCAATTATTCCTCTGGAAGAGATTTTAAAATCGAGACGTGCCCTGTCATTCTTAAGGTCGATATTCAGAATATCTCCTTTTCTTTGGGTTACATGATCTATCACTTTTCCGGCAAAGTTTTCCGGTACCTGTACAGTGAGTGTTTCAACCGGTTCATGTCTGATACCGTTTATTTCCTTAATGAGGACTGTTGGTTGTCCGACCTGCAGCTCGAATCCTTCGCGACGCATGGTTTCTATTAAAATCGAAAGATGCAGAATTCCTCTTCCGTACACTGTAAAACAATCTGATGTTTCAGTTTCTTCTACTCTGAGAGCAAGGTTCTTTTCTGTTTCCCTGAATAGGCGGTCTCGCAGCTGCCTGGAAGTTACAAGGTTCCCTTCCCTGCCAAAGAAAGGTGAGTTATTTGAAAGGAAAAGCATACTCATTGTAGGTTCATCCACCTGAAGATGTGGTAGCCCTTCCGGATTCAAAATGTCAGCAATGGTATCCCCAATATCAAAGTCTTCCATTCCGAATACTGCACATATTTCTCCTGAACAGACCGGTTTTTTTGTCTTTTCCTTTCCCAGTCCTTCAAAAAGATATATTTCCTTCACAGTATTCCTGAGTATTCTGCCGTCGCGTTTTATGAGTGATACCTGACTGCCCTGGATAATTTTCCCACGGACTATTTTACCCACGGCTATCCGTCCGATATAAGAAGAATAGTCGAGAGATGAAATCCTCATCTGAAGTGTTCCTTCAACTTTTTCCGGAGGTGGGATATGTTTTATTATTGTATCGAGAAGATAACTGACATCAGTGGTCGGAGTATCCCATTCGGGACCCATCCAGCCCTGTTTGGCAGAACCGTAAACAGTTGGGAAATCGAGTTGATATTCTGTTGCTTGCAGACTACACATGAGATCAAACACTTTCTCCTGCGTATCCTCGGGTTTGCAGTTAGGTTTGTCAACTTTGTTTATGACAACTATTGGTTTCAGACCCAGCTCCAGAGCTTTCTGTAATACAAACCGTGTCTGTGGCATTGGTCCTTCAAGAGCATCAACTATCAGAAGGACGCCTTCGGCCATATTTAATACTCTTTCAACTTCCCCTCCGAAATCAGAGTGGCCGGGAGTATCAATGATATTGATTTTAACATTCTGATACCGGACAGATACATTTTTTGAAAGGATAGTGATCCCTCTTTCCCTTTCAAGATCGTTATTATCCAGAATAAGCTCTCCCATATTCTGATTATCGCGAAAGAGTTTCACCTGATATAAAATCCTGTCAACCAGGGTTGTTTTACCATGATCAACATGGGCAATTACGGCAATGTTTCTTAGTTCTTCCATATATGATTTCTTACGGGCTGCAAAAGTAGGAAAAGATTTGACATAATATTTTGCAGGATAAATAAAAGAGGCTGGCTCATGTTACTTTTGAGCCAACCCCTTTTAATATGTCATAAAAGCGGTATTGTTATTCCGCTTTTATCCCTTAAATTTCAAATATATCCGTCATCCTGTCAGCAGATGAACTATCATCTTTTTTGTAAGAGAAAAAGAAATATCAAATCCTTCATTCTGTAATTACTTTGCTCTTACATAGACTTTTTATTAAAAAGTCTGGTTTTTTTAAATCCTGCCTTACTGTTCTGTTCTTTTTCCAGTGAGGCCATATCCAAAGAGAGTACCTGACAGACTATTTTCATCTTCTACTGTTACTATCAGAGGCATTGGAACTCCCAGAAAAGCATCAAAGATAATTTCGATAGCGAAACTGGAATCTGTTAAAACAATTTCTTTAAATTCATTTGGTTCTTCTCCGCTTCCCGGTATACTGACCCCTCCATGAAGAATGCCATCAGTTTTTTCAAGATCCAGCAACAAATTTATGTCATATGCCGCAAGATTTTTAACCGTAAGATTCCATTCGCCAACCAGAATATCTTCCGGTGACTTATTGTCTTGAGCTGAAACAGCTTGTGAGAAAACAAGATTTATCATAATCAGGAGAGCAGTATGAAATAATAATTTTTTCATTGGATTTAAGGTGTTTAATTTATAAAAACAGTAAAGGTATTTTTATAGTAATGTTAGTTTTTTAAGGATGCCAAAATATGAAAAAAAATGATTCGTAGGATAAGAATTCAAGAAATTATACAATATGGACAGGTCATTTATATAACCAAACAAATAAGATAATAAAAACCAGGTCTTTTTGCCCTTTTCAGGTATTTATGTCTGATGTGAACAAGCTTAAAGATTAAAATTTTTATATGATGGCAATCTGTACGGTTATTATCCCGGAATGAAGTGATGATAAAACAGGAAGATAATAAATAGTTTTTGTTCTTATTCTCAACATTAACCAAAAAAAGCTTTATTTTTGCAGCCTATTTATCAACTGAAATGGAAGAAGACCCTTATCAAAATAGCAACAGGTATTAATATTCCGTAGGGAAGATCTTCCGGTTTCCTTACGGTAAAAGAATGTAAGGAGACTTATTATGATTGAAACAATAGTTGAATTCCAGGAGCTTATTGAAAACAAACAATGGAAGACCTTACGGAGTGAGTTGTCATTTCTTGAAGAATTAAGCATTGCTGAACTAATTGAACAGTTGGAAGACGGAGACGACGTGTTGATCTTCCGTTTATTGAGTAATCAACGGGCTAAGAATACCTTTCAGTTATTATCCCATGAAAAGCAGGAACAGATCATTGAAGGCCTTGCAAAAAATTCTAATAAGCTGGCTGCTTTGCTAAATGATCTTGATCCGGATGACCGTACAGCTTTTTTTGAAGAATTACCCGGCCAGGTTTCTCAGCGTCTTATTCAACTTCTTTCCCCTGAAGAAAGGAAAATAGCTATTCAGCTGCTTGGTTATCCTGAAGAGAGTATTGGTAGGCTGATGACTCCGGAATTTGTTGCTGTTAAATCATCATTTTCTGTCGGACAGACACTCGACCATATAAGAAAATTTGGCCATAATTCTGAAACCCTTAATGTCGTGTATATTGTTGACAATGGATGGAAACTGATAGATGATGTTAAGATAAGGGATATATTACTTGCACATCCGGATCAGCCTGTTTCCGAGCTGATGGACAACAGATTTGTCTCACTGAATGCTTATGACGACCAGGAAACAGCTGTTCGTATTTTTAAGGATCATGACAGGGTTGCCCTGCCTGTAACCGATTCCGATGGCATTCTTCTGGGTATTGTGACGTTTGACGACATAATGGACGTGGAAGAAGAAGAGACAACTGAGGACTTTCACAAATTTGGTGCTTTCCAGGAAGCTATTGTCAATCCACTTAAGGCAGGAGCTACATTTATGTATAAGAGACGTATTTTATGGCTTACAGTTCTTGTGTTCATGAATATATTTTCCGGAGCGGCAATTGCCAGTTTTGAAAATGTCATTGAATCGATGGTATCGCTTATGTTTTTCCTTCCCTTGCTAATAGGAAGTGGTGGAAATGCAGGATCACAATCTGCAACGCTGATGATACGTTCACTGGCAGTCGGAGATGTTGAAATGAAAGATTATGTCAGGCTTATCGGGAAAGAATTTATCGTTTCTCTACTTCTGGGAATAACAATGGCAGCCGGTGTTTCAATAATAGCAAGCTTCAGAGCTCCCGAGGTAATAATTGTTGTTACTGTCACTATGATACTTACTGTTATGGCAGGCAGTATGATCGGACTCACAGTGCCTTTTATTTTTACCAAACTGAAAATCGACCCGGCTACAGCCAGTGCTCCACTTATAACATCAATAGCCGATATTTTTGGAGTGTGGATATATTTCTCAATGGCTGCCTGGATGTTTCGACTGTAAAACCTCCTGGGGAAAAAACCTGTTTAAAAGGGCTTTTTACAATACCTCTATGCAAAAAGAAGAAGGCTGACAGCCATGATCAACATGCCAGCTATAAGACCTCCAATAGCAATATGATGTTCTCCGTATTCTTCTGCGGTAGGTAGGAGCTCATCAAGAGAAATATAAACCATGATACCGGCTACTCCTCCAAATATAACACCGAAAGTGGCATCATTGAAGATCGTTTTTAATATCAGAAAACCTAATATTGCTCCTACAGGTTCAGCCAGCCCCGACAGGAAGGAGAGCCAGAAAGCTTTAGACCTGTTTTTTGTGGCATAATATACCGGTATGGATACAGCAATGCCTTCAGGGATATTGTGTATGGCCACTGCTACTGCAATACTTATCCCAAGTGTAGGGTCTGACATAGCTGCGATAAAGGTAGCCAGTCCTTCGGGGAAGTTGTGAACAGCTATTGCGATAGCAGAGAAAACACCGATACGCATCAGCCTTTTGTTCCCATTATGCCCTGTTGAATCATTCCCGCTTATATTCTTTATCTCATGGGGATTCTCATACGAAGGAATTAGTTTATCTATCAGGGCTATCACAGCTATCCCTGAAAAAAAAGAAATGACAGTAAGCCAGTACCCGGTTTTTGTCCCGAAAGATATAATAAGTGAGTCTTTAGCTTTAATGAATATTTCCACTAACGATACGTAAATCATAACACCGGCAGAAAAACCCAGTGAACCTGCAAGAAATTTAGGACTGAATTTTTTTGAGAGTAAAGTCATAAGACTTCCTACTCCGGTCGCAAGACCTGCAAAAATGGTAAGGCCAAGTGCAAATATAAAATTGGTATCATTCATATAATCAGCCATGTATAATATGCCGGCCAGCTAATGGTTCAGGCCGGATTTTTCTTTATTAAATATAATTTTTTTATTTAACCAAAACAGTGGAATATTTATTTTTCAATTCTGAGGTATTACTCTTTCTTTGCAGAATAAAATAAATCAGTATTATTTGATGAATATTAACAGTGTCAAATTACCTGTAGCTGTATTTTTATTTGTATTTGTGATATTAACTGCAGTACAGTTAATACTGAATTCTCCGCCTCTCTTGTTGCTGGAGCGTTTTGTTGACGGTGGAGGATGGATTGAGATTATTATTATATCATTTTATGGCGCTTTTATTGCATATAAAATGCAAAATCCGAAAAATAGTCCTAAATGGAGAAGGTTATCCTGGACTCTGTTCTCAATTGTTTTTTTTTCTCAGATGATAATTGGTCTGTTGGGTGCCGGGAATTTTTTAATGACCGGTAAATTACATCTGCCTGTTCCATTAATGATCATTTCCGGTCCTCTTTACAGAGGTCATTTGTCAGTGATGACTATACTTTTTTTGAGTACGGTGATCCTCACAGGTCCCGCCTGGTGCAGCCAGCTTTGCTATTTTGGAGTATGGGATAATATCCTGTCAGACAAATCAGCAACAACAAAACCCATTAAAAACAAAGCAGCAATAAAGACCACGGGGTTGCTTATTGTAATCATAATGACCCTTTTACTTCGTTTTTTGCAAGTGCCGCTGAAAATTGCCACACTTCTGGCTATTGCTTTTGGCCTTGGAGGTATAGCAGTTATAATATTTATCTCCCGTAAGAAAGGCTATATGGCACATTGTCTCTTATATTGTCCCATCGGAACCATAGTGAATTACCTGAAGCTTTTGAATCCTTTCCGCATTTATATTGATAAAGATTGTACAATGTGTATGAGATGCACCACGGTTTGTAAATATGATGCCCTGAATTTAATTGATTTAAAAAACAGAAAACCCGGACCCACTTGTACTTATTGCGGCGATTGTATCTCAGCCTGTAAAGATAATTATATACGATATCGGTTTTTTAATTTACACCCGGAGACAGCAAGAAAACTTTACTTATTTCTGACAGTTTCAATACATGCAGTTTTCCTGGCTCTTGCCAGGATATGATCATTTAAGTTGTAAGATTACTGAATACAAGAGATGGCATTATTATCTGTGTATTTGCCAGTTGACCAGCACATCGTTTTCAATATACAGGAGAGATGTGTTATATAACCATTCTTCCTTAATATCATTGCCACTGATAACACGATTTATCTCCTGGGGATTTCCCCAGCTGTCCAGAACCATATCTGCAGTCATACCTTTCCATATCTTCATTTTCAGTAGTTCAGATGCAATGTCATAACCATATTTATTTTCAAGGTAAGTATTTCTTGTTGTCTGACTCTTTTCTGCAGAAGAAGGGATTGTTGACTGTGGCTGAGTTTGTTGAACATTATTGTATTGATTCGTGGTACGGTCGGGCACTGCCGTAACATTTCCTGCCATGGCATGATTTCTTGAAATATATCCCTCATAATTTTCGTAAGAAACGTAAAGGTATGTACTGTCAATATCGAGAATATCAACAACCGATCCGGCAGGGAGAATTACAATAACGGATGCAAGGTTATTTTTATCTCCAAACAATCGGCTGGCAAGTTTTAATGTAGCCTGATTTTGATCTGACAGAGCTGCCGGGTTATTTTTTTCAAGATCTTCAAACACTTTTTCCGCGTTATTCTGAGCTTGGACAGAAAAAATAAGAGAGGACAAAAAGCAGTAAAGAATAAATTTTCTCATGTTGGAGTTTTAGAGAGAACATCAAAAACTATACCATATAACACAAGTAATTTAGGCGTATCTTTATGAACTTATAAGTTTTTGTGTAATATTAATAAAACATTAGTGATTGTCAGGTTGATTTCCTGAACCGAATAAGAGATAAACCATCTCTTAGGGGGAGAATAATATTATCAAGATCTTTCTGTTTATTTATCATTTCATTGAATTCAAGGATACCCTTTGTCTGGGGATCTTTAATATTTTTCTCAGTAACTTTATTCCCCCAGAGCACATTATCGGCTAAAATAAATCCATTGGGTTTTATTTTCTTTTTTACGAGATTGAAATACTCTGTGTATTCCCTTTTGTCCCCGTCAATATAGATAAGATCGAAAGTTTTATCCAAACCGGGAATGATCTCCTGTGCGCGTCCTGTTAATTGGATGATTTCCGATCCCAGTCCTGCTTTTTTAAAATATGAACAGGCAAATTCTTTTAATTCGTCATTCATTTCAATAGTTATAAGCTTTCCTCCGGGTTTCAGTCCCCTGGCAAGGCATATTGCCGAATAACCTGTATATGTGCCGATCTCCAGAATATTTTCGGGATTAACCATTGCGGAAATAAATTCCAGAAGCTTCCCCTGCATGTGTCCTGCCGACATATTGGGATTAACAAACTTAATATGGGTTTTTCTGTAGAGATCGTCAAGCAGCGGATCTTCGTATGCAGAATGCTCATAAATATATTTTTCAATCAGTTTATCCATAATTATTTATAAGTAAGAAAAGATAATTCCGGAAGAGAGAATATTTCATTGGCTATTTCAAGCAGATCAGAACTGTTTAAGTTGTCAATCTTTCTGCATGATTCCCCTAGTGTGTCTATTCTGTTTAATACCAGAAGGCTTTTACCTATACTGAGCATGAGGTTCTCGTGATTTTCATAAGCTCTTGCTATAGCCCCTTTTATCTGGCTTTTAGCCTTACTGAGCTGGATAATACCCAGACTTTTATTTCGCATTTTTTTCAACTCTTCCATTATTATGTCGGTACTCTTTTGGAAATTATTGTTTTCAGTGCCGAAATATATCAGGAAGAGACCCGTATCCGAATAAGCACTGTATCCTGATTCCACGTTATATGCCAGACCGTTTTTTTCTCTCAGGGAAAGATTTAACCTTGAATTTAGTCCTGGACCACCCATGATGTTGTTTAGGAGATACATCCCGGTTTGTTTCTTATGTTTAATGCTGTAAGCAGCATTGCCGATAATACAATGATTCTGATATGTGTTCTTTTGTTTAGTGACAATGGTCTGTTTATATATTGTATTCTTTGTATTATGTCTGACTACCGGTTTTGATCCGATTGAGCTGAAGTATTTTTCAAAAATATATATAGCCTTTTTGTCGGAAATGTTGCCGACAGAACAGAAAACCATTTCATCTGTGTTATAATTGCCTGAGATAAAGTATTGCAGATCATCACGGGAGAATCTTTTTATATTATCTGTAGTTCCCAGTATATTATGTCCCAGAGGCTGGTTGGGGAAAACCACTTCTTCAAATTCGTCAAAAATAAGTTCTCCAGGATTGTCGAGATAGGAATTGATCTCTTCGGTTATTACTTCCTTTTCTTTTTTTATCTCCTTTTCGGGTAAAACAGAGTTAAAAGCGATATCACATATCAGATCTACAGCTCTTTCATAGTTTTCTTTCAGCACTGAAGCATGTATAGCTGTCTCTTCCTTGGTAGTGTATGCATTTAATTCACCTCCGACATCATCCAGGCGGCTGAGTATGTGATAAGGTTTTCTTTTTTTTGTACCCTTGAAAAGCATGTGTTCAATAAAATGTGCCATTCCATGTTCATGATCTTCTTCATTCCGTGAGCCTGTTTTAATTATCAGGCCACAATGAGCAACCATTCCGTCAGTACGGCAATGGACAAAGCGTATTCCGTTTTTTAAATTATGATAAGCCAGATTCATAGGATATCCTGATTTCCTGCAAATGTAGTATTCATAAAATCATTTCAGTAAGAAATTTTAATGATAAAATATTGTTTACTTTAATTTTGAGATATATATTTGCAGTCCTGAATAAAGGTGCCATAGCTCAGTAGGTAGAGCAACGGACTGAAAATCCGTGTGTCCCTGGTT
>DAINPM010000043.1:0-10940 GCA_036743455.1 Bacteroidales bacterium
TAAACAATACTATAATCCTCCGAATATTTCTACGGCTATTCATAAAAAAGTATTAAATAACTCTGTATTCTCATAAAATAAAAAATTATCTGACACATTCTGCGAATAGCATTATTAAGAATTATATAATTATTATATTCGCAAAAAATCATTCTCATATCAATACTTTTTTACAGATGCCATACCGCAGATTACCGAATACTGATGCAGCACGTATCAGAGCCATAAAAAGGGCTCTTGAAAAAGGGAAAGAAGTACCACCTTCATATCTGGCTTATCCCGCAAGAATAATTGTTGTTTTACAAAAGTTTATTACTCTTTTCGAAAATCATATCCAGATATACCGTATGGCTATGGCATCACAGAATTCCAGAAGTAAGGAGTTCCAGGAAGCATTTCGTAAGGCAAAAATATACCTTACACATTTTGTCAGAGTATTGAATATGGCCATATACAGGGGAGAGATGCCTGCCAGTGCAAGATCGTTTTACGGACTATCAGCTAAAGAGCTTACAATTCCTGTGGTACATAATGAAAAAGATCTTTTTACCTGGGGTAATAAAATTATTAAAGGTGAGGAAATAAGACTACGGGAAGGGGGCAGTCCTGTTACCAATCCTACCATTGCAGTAGTAAAAGTTCGTTTTGAGAATTTCATTGATCTGTATAATTCGCGTCAGGTCTTGATAAAAAAGACTTCTGATTTGGCAGAACAAACAAGCAGTATGCGTAAGGAGGCCGATGAGATAATACTGGAAACATGGAATGAGATTGAAAAAAGTTTCAGTTCACTGCCTGATGACATTAAAAAAGTCAGATGTGAAGATTATGGTGTGGTTTACTTTTACAGGAAAAACGAGAAAACGGCTTTGGTAAATGTCCCTGACAGGAATGTCCAATAATACATTTTGATAAAATAACACAGGCAAAAATAATCAGGTTTTGACAATTGGTAATATATCTCTTGGTGAACGTCCTCTTTTTCTTGCTCCGATGGAGGATATCACCGATCCTTCATTCAGGATGATCTGCAAAATGAATGGGGCTGATTTAATGTACACTGAATTTATTTCCTCTGAGGGACTAATAAGAGATGGGAAAAAAAGTGTTCAGAAGCTAAACATTTATGAATATGAAAGGCCTATCGGCATTCAGATCTACGGTCATTTGATTGGATCGATGGTTGAAGCAGCCATGATGGCAGAAAAAGCAAAACCTGATCTTATTGACATTAATTTTGGTTGCCCTGTAAGAAAAATTTCCAACAGAGGGGCCGGAGCAGGAATGCTAAGAAATATTCCTCTTATGATAGAGATGACCAGGGCGATTGTCAGAGCTGTCAGTATCCCTGTTACTGTAAAAACAAGGATCGGCTGGGATGATGAATCAAGGAATATTGTGGAACTGGCAGAACAGTTACAGGATACAGGTATCAGTGCAATCACTGTACATGGGAGGACACGTGCTCAGCTTTACAAAGGGAAAGCTGACTGGACTCTCATTGGAGAGGTCAGGAATAACCCGCGAATGACTATCCCTGTTATTGGTAACGGGGATATTGATTCTCCTGTAAAGGCAAAAGAAATGTTTGACAAATATGGTGTTGACGGTATTATGATTGGCCGGGCATCAGTAGGAAGACCATGGATCTTCAGAGATATAAAACATTATCTCATGACCGGAGAACTGCTTCCGGAACCAACAGTCAATGAAAAAGCTGAGTTGGCTCTCACTCATCTCAAGAAATCTTTGCAATTCAAAGAGGGAAAAAGGGCTATATATGAAATGAGGCGTCATTTCTCGAATTATTTCAAAGGATTGCCCAATTTCAAAGAAACACGTTTACGCTTGCTTACTACAACAGAAGTTGAAGAGATAACTGAAATAATTTTTGAGATCAGAAACCGGTGGGGTGATTACCGAAGCGAAGACACCAGTGCTGTCTATGAAATATGATCCGGCCTTTCAGCCTTCTCAACACGACCTGCTAAAAAAGAAAGATTATCCCATTTAAACAGTCTTTTAAGAATCATAATTGCAAGAAAACCCATTATAAATAAGGCAGCAAACTCCACCCAGGGATAGATTGTATGTTGTACATAGAGTGCATCCGACTGTAAGGCAGATGATTCGTTAGTATTCATTATAAGAAGGAACACATTATTTGCTGTATGCGCACCCATTGCAGCTTCAATACCATCATCAAGAAGAGTGATAAGCCCGAATATAAGGCCAAAAAGAATATACTGTGGCATCATGACCCAGAAACCAAATGCTTTCACCTCAGGATTCAATCCATGCATAAGACCAAACAATAATGCGGTGATGATAAGCGGAAAAAACCTGTTCCTGAATAAAACTGTAAAACCCTGCATCAGGTATCCTCTGAAAATAATCTCTTCAAATGAGGCCTGAAATGGTATCAGAAGCATAGAGACCAGAGCCAGGATCAGGAGAGATGAAGATGTATTGTTTAGAGAAAAATTAGAAGGATCCATTTTAATAAATACAAACAGATATACTGTTGAAAGGAAAATCCACACCAGAGCTGCAATAAAGAATTTTTTCCAGCGGAAAGAATCGGTACCATTAATGACCATTTTCCACGATCTGTCATTTAATGGTTTCATCAAAAGAAGAAAGGCTGCCAGGCCAACAATAAAAGGGAAAACATTAAGAATCAGGCTTATATTTGCATCAAAACCCAGCTGACTCAGGTTCCCGGGATCAGCAGATAAGCGTTCCATCATTTCCGGATCACTGACTGATTTGATACCTATCCCCAACAACAGAGGAATTGCTCCAATGGTATTAGTGGCCGCAAATACTGTTATGAGCATTACAAAATATCTCCAAAAAGCATTCTTACCGATAAAGGATGATTCAAGATGATTCATACTGAATGATTTTTATAGTTCGGAACCAAGAGAACGGACATTAGGGAAAGGGTCCGGCGTATTTTTTTTCGGGTAATCTATAGAATAATGAAGGCCGATACTCTCCTTTCTGTTTTGTGCCTGTTTTATTATAATGTAGCCAACATTGATGATATTTCTCAGTTCACATATCTTTTTCGAAATAAGAGACCTTTTAAAGAGACTTTCTGTCTCTTCATAAAGTATCTCCATTCTTACCAGAGCTCTGTGAAGCCGCAGATCAGATCTTACAATTCCCACATAATTACTCATTATCATCTGTACCTCTTTAATGCTTTGTGTAATGAGGACCATTTCCTCAAGATGAGAAGTACCTTTATAGTCCCAATTAGGTATAGCTTCCTCAAAAGTGAGTTCTTTGATACGGTTGCCTGAGTGGAAAGCAGCTCTGTAAGCATAAACAGCTGCTTCTATCAATGAATTTGATGCAAGACGGTTTGCTCCGTGAAGACCTGTGGAAGAAACCTCTCCTATAGCATAAAGCCTGTCAATATTACTCTGGCCATCCATGTCCACTTTTATACCGCCACAGGAGTAATGCTGGACAGGGATAACCGGTATCATATCCTTTGTGATATCAATTCCCCGCGACAAACAATGTTCATATACATTTGGAAAATGATCTCTCAGCCCATTGGAGTCAAGATGAGTACAATCCAGCCAGACATGGTCATCTCCCCATATCTTCATCTCATTATCTATAGCCCTGGTAACAATATCGCGGGGAGCAAGAGAGCCCCTGTTGTCATATCTCTTCATAAAGTTTTCGCCAGCCATGTTCTTCAGAACAGCACCATAACCCCTCAGCGCCTCAGTAATGAGAAAAGATGGCCGCACACCTGGATCATACAATGAAGTAGGATGAAACTGTACAAACTCCATATTCTCTATGGTACCTTTAGCCCTGTAGGCCATAGCTATCCCGTCTCCAGTGGCAATCTCAGGATTAGTTGTCGTGAGATACACATTACCTATTCCTCCTGTTGCCACTATCGTTACCTTTGACAAAAAAGTGATGACTTTTTTATTATTCAGATCGGCAACATAGGCCCCAAAACATTTTATTCCCGGGTAATTACGTTTTATAACCTCTCCCAGATGATGTTGTGTAAGAAACTCTATGGCAAAATGATTTTCAAATATCTCAATATTAGGATTCTTCTTTACCTTTTGCATTAAGGTAGTCTGAATTGCTTCTCCTGTCTTGTCTTTATAATGTAAAATCCTGTACTCTGAATGCCCTCCCTCTTTTGCAAGATCATAAATACCATCCCCTGTCTTGTCAAAAGGCACTCCCAGCTTTATCAGATCCCTGATTCTGTCAGGAGCTTCACTGACTACCATCCTAACCACAGCTTCATCACCACAACCATCACCGGCAATAAGCGTGTCATTTATATGTTTCTCAAAATTATCCGGTTCGCGGAAAACAGCTGCAATACCTCCCTGGGCATATCTTGTGTTAGAATCACCCAGACCGGCTTTGGTGATAATACTCACTTTACCCAATCTGGAAGCTTCCATTGCAAATGTCAGTCCTGCTATCCCTGAACCAATAACAAGAAAATCTGTTCTTTTTTTCATTTCAGAAATGTTTATCAACGAGGATCAAAGATACAAATTGATTGCACTGAAGCCTAAAGAAACAATCACATTATTGCTTAACCGCTCAACTACAATTAAGTCACAACATTTTCGCAAAGATTATAAAGAATTGTAAAACCAAAGTTTTTGATATACTTTTGCCTTCCGTTAATGATCAAGCAACACAATATGGCTCAGGAAGATATTTTTAAGAAGCTGATAGCCCACTGTAAAGAATACGGATATATTTTCCCGTCAAGTGAGATATATGACGGTCTGAGTGCCGTCTATGACTATGGACAATACGGCGTGGAACTGAAGAATAACATTAAAAAATACTGGTGGGACAGTATGGTTTTGCTTAATGAAAATATTGTAGGACTTGATTCTGCAATATTTATGCATCCGACAATATGGAAAGCTTCAGGCCATGTAGACGCATTCAATGATCCTCTTATCGATAATAAAGACTCCAAAAAGAGATACAGAGCTGATGTACTGATTGAGGAACATATAGCTAAAATTGAAGATAAGATCAGCAAGGAAATTGAAAAAGCCCGCACTAAATTCGGAGATGCTTTTGATGAAAATAAATTCAGGCAAACAAATGACAGGGTAATTGCAAATCAGACTAAAGCAGATGAAATCAACTCCCGCTATTCCACAGCTATGAATGCTACTGATCTGAAGGAATTAAGGCAGATCATCCTGGATAATGATATTGTCTGCCCTATATCCGGATCCCGTAACTGGACTGAAGTAAGACAGTTTAATCTGATGTTTGCAACCGAAATGGGGTCAACCGCAGATGGAGCCAGCAAGGTATATCTTCGTCCGGAAACAGCTCAGGGTATTTTTGTTAATTTCCTGAATGTTCAGAAAACGGGAAGGATGAAAATACCGTTTGGTATAGCTCAGATAGGAAAAGCTTTCCGTAATGAGATAGTAGCCCGTCAGTTCATTTTCAGAATGAGAGAATTTGAACAGATGGAAATGCAGTTTTTTGTTCAGCCAGGCAGTGAACTCGACTGGTTCAGGCACTGGAAAAATATTAGAATGAAATGGCATACCGCTCTCGGATACGGCGAGGAAAACTACCGTTTCCACGATCATACCAAACTGGCACATTATGCAAATGCAGCAACAGATATAGAATATAAATTCCCGTTTGGATTCAAAGAAGTGGAAGGTATCCATTCACGAACAGACTTTGACCTGAAACAACATCAGGAATTCAGCGGTAAAAAAATGCAGTATTTCGATCCTGAAAAAGGAGAATCATATATCCCTTATGTTATCGAAACATCCATAGGAGTTGACAGAATGTTCCTTCAAATTATCTCAGCCGCCCTCCGGGAAGAAGAAATAATCAAAGAAAACGGGACAACAGATACAAGAACAGTCATGAAACTCCCTTCTTTTCTCGCTCCTGTCAAACTTGCTGTTATGCCTCTGGTAAAAAAAGACGGACTACCTGAGATAGCTGAGAAAATAATACACCTTCTGCGTTTTGATTTCAACTGCCAGTACGACGATAAAGATTCAATAGGAAGACGTTACCGAAGACAGGACGCCATAGGGACTCCCTATTGTATTACTATCGACCATCAAACAGTCGATGACGATACGGTTACAATAAGATACCGTGACTCAATGTTACAGGAAAGAGTAAAAATATCCCGTTTAAAAGATATCATTGCAGAAAAAGTAAGCATCGCAAGCTTGTTAAAAATGCTTTGAAATGGATAAGGTCCTTATCGTAACCTATTATTGGCCTCCAGCAGGAGGCGCAGGTGTACAAAGATGGCTTAAGTTTTCAAAATATCTGCATCAATATGGTTATGAACCGGTGATATTAACCGTCGATCCTCATTATGCCACTTACCCTGCTCTTGACCTCACTCTCGGTAAGGATATTCCCAAAGAACTGAAAATATACAGAGTAAAAGCCACTGACTGGTTCAGACTGTATAAAAAGGATAAATCTAAAGTGCCATCAGCAGGCTTCGCAGGAAACAACAATAATACTTTTTTTACTAAAATATCCCGCTTCCTGAGAGGTAATTTTTTCATCCCTGATCCAAGAAAAGGATGGAACAGATTTGCCATAAAAGCTGCTCTTGAGATTATCCGAAAAGAAAAAATCCATACTATAATAACTACCAGCCCTCCCCATTCATCTCAACTCATCGGACTGAAAATAAAAAGAAAAATACCTTCATTATTTTGGGTTTCTGACCTCAGGGACTCATGGACCGACATTTATTATTACGAACTTTTTTATCCGACTCCTATCTCAAAAATGATCGACAGATATTATGAAAAAAGTGTTTTACAAACAGCTGACCGTATCATTACAGTAGGTAATAATCTTGCAGATTCTTTTGCATCAAAAGCTGCCGGAATAAATGAAAAGATAAGGGTTATCCCTAACGGATTCGATGAAGAGGATTTTGAAAAAATAAGCAAATGTGACCCGAAAAGATTTACTGTAACATATACCGGTACTATTTCTGAGTCTTACCCTCTAAACTCATTACTGAAAGCATTACAAAGATTAGAGAAAGAGGGAAAAGATTTCGTTTTGAGATTTGTAGGATATGTTCCTGAAAATGTCAGGAGTAAAATAGCAAGTCAAATAAACCCCGACAAAGTCGTTTTTATCCCTTATACTGATCATGGGAAAGCTGTTGATTTTATGTGTAACTCCTCTGTTCTCCTCCTCCTTATTCCTTCGCATAAAAACAATGAGGCCATAACTCCGGGTAAAACATTTGAATACCTGGCTGCAGGCAAACCAGTCCTTTATATCGGACCACTAAATGGTGATGCTGCCTTTCATCTTAAACAGTGCGGGCATAAAGGTTTATTTGACGTAAAGGATGAAGAAGGTATTTACTTCTATATTAACGGGTTAATGATTAAAAAAGAAACAGATCGGTTTGTCACTCATCCTGAATACTCCAGAAGAGCTCTTGCAGGAAAGATTTCCGCTGTTCTCCGGGAGACTGATCAGCTCTCAACAAAGATGTGAAAAATGAATTTTAATCATTTCTTAATTACCAGATTCAACCTGAGATTACCCCGGAACATGAATCCGAAAGACAGGTCAGGTAATGATGTAAGAGGCAAAGAATGGCTTGATCACCGTACCAATCTGTTCATTAAGTATTGTCTTCCTTCTGTCTTAAACCAGACAAACAAAAAATTTTCCTGGCTCATATATTTTGACAGTGCAACATGTAATGAGGTTCTTTCCGTTTTCAGAGATATAGAAACCCAATATAAAAACCTTATCAGAATAATACTGGCTGATGATTATGATTCCTTTTTGAAAAGTTATTGTAATGATGTATTGGATATGAGCGATAGGGACTGTAAATACATAATTACTACAAGACTTGATAACGATGACATTATTCATAAGGATTTTGTTTCTGCAATACAAAACAAATTCAGGAAACAGAATTTCATTGCAGTTAATTTTCTTAAAATCCTCATGCTTAATCCTGAGAAAACGAACAAATTACATATTGACTACATTTTTTCCAATCATTTTATCAGTGTGATAGAGGCCCGCAGATCATCAGGTATAGCAGGATGTTATTCAAGGGGGGACAGATACTGGAACATCAGAAATGAGATCATTCAGATAACCGACAGACCATATTGCATTGAAATTATTTCAGGCCGGAATCTTCTTAACAGATTCCGGGGTTTTCCTGTTTTTAAAAAAACCGATCTGTCCGGTTTTTCTCTGGAAAACATGGAAATAAAAAACACCTTTTGGGATTGTGATAATCTGAAGCTATGGAGAATGAGCTGGAAGAAACTGACATTATACCATTGGTATAAATTGAACGGCAGATTTAATTACGAATAAAGGATTATGTCTGTTCCACCTGATAGCTCACCTCCTTAGTACAAAAAGGAATTATCAGTGAAAGAATTATCTTTGAAGACACAAAGCAAGAAAGATAAATGAATATCCTTATGATTTTGGATGGTGAGTTCCCTCCTGATGACAGGGTGGAAAAAGAAGCCATGTCTTTGGTCAGAGAAGGGAACAGGGTAAGCCTCATGTGCCTCAATTATGGTTCTCAAAAAGAAAAAGAGAACTATAAAGGGATATCGGTAAAAAGACTTACAATCAATAAAACCATAAGAAATAAGATAATGGCAACCTATCTTATTTTCCCTTTCTACAGGTATTTCTGGAAAAAGGCCATCCTTAAATTCATAAGAGATAATAAGACCGATGTAATACATATTCATGACCTGCCCCTCTCAGATATCGGTATAAGATTAAAAAAAACTCATGGAATACGTGTTGTTTGTGATCAGCACGAATACTACAGTAACTGGATAGTGAATACTGCCCATTACAATACGCCTGTTGGAAAAATTGTAAAGCTTTTGAGCAATTGGAAAGCTTATGAAAAGAAAAACCTGTCACTCTCCGACCTGGTCATTACAGTTGAAGAGCCACTGAAATCAATATACATATCTGAAACAGGGCTGCCTCCTGAGAAAATTATTGTATTGCCAAATACACCTCTGGCCACATTATTCAATCAATCACATCAGGATGAAAGAATAACAGAAAAATACAGGAAATACTTCGTAATATTCTATGCAGGCCATCTCGATATACTAAGAGGTATCAATACCATCATAGAATCTTTGCCTCTGTTGAAAGATTCTATTCCAAATATTAAATTTGTTTTTGCCGGATCGTATACCTCTAAATACTATGACCCACTGAAATACATTGATTCCCTGGGAGTTAAAGATCAGACAGAATACCTTGGATTCTTACCTATACAGGAACTGCCATTTTATATTGCTGCAAGCCGGATATGTATTTTCGTGCCCCCGGCTATTTCACGTGAAATAAATAATACCATTGCCACAAAAATATACCAGTACCTGCTTATGAATAAACCAGTTATCGTTGGTCAGGCAGAAATGATGAAGAATTTTGTCGAAAAGCATAAAATCGGAATGAGTATCAGGGAATCTGATCCGGTTGATCTGGCCGAAAAAATAAAATTATTATATTCTTCTCCTTCTCTTATTAATGAATTCGAAGAAAATACAAAGCAAATTGCATTGAAATATTCATGGGAAGAAACCTCTAAGACCTTTTTAAAATTCTATCAAACACTTCGATCTTGATAGCCTGTTTATTTGAGAACCCTGTCGCACTGTCTTCAGAAGATGATAGCAGTTATGAATACCGGAATTCTGTTATTAAAACCGGCAAAAAACATTTAAGCCTTTTTCAGCATAACAATTGCAGTTATCCTGAAATTATTCCCTCATTCACAAATATCAGCAACCTGAATTTGTAAGATATAATTAAATTTGAAAGATTTAACATCAATTAATGGATAAGGCCAGGCAAAAAAGATTTGAAAAAACCTACCGGTTCGTGAAAAAACACTTTCCCCTGAATGGAGATATCCTGGATCTGGGAGAAAAAAACGAATTAGCTGAATATTTAAGTCAGCATGGAGGTTACAGGATTCAAAACACCAATGTTCAGGATCTTGATACAGATTATTCACTTGTAAAAGAATACAATTACATTACAGCTTTTGAGATCTTTGAACATCTTTTTGCTCCATTCAATCTGCTGAATACTGCCAGTGGTAAATTAATTGCTTCTGTCCCTTTAAGACTGTGGTTTGCTTCTGAATACTGGAATTATAATGATGCCAGAGATTGCCACTATCATGAGTTTTCTGTCAGACAATTCAATCATCTCCTTAAAAGAACGGGCTGGCAGATACGTGATTGTGAGTTATGGAAATCTTATGATAAGATAGCCGGAATACGGCCAATCCTGAGAAGGATTTATCCCCGCTATTACATTGTATATGCTGAAAAGCCATAATCTCTATTCAGACCGCATCATGAAAAAGAAAAAACAAAACCGTATATGGCATCTTTGCTGAACTCAATAAGACAAACTTCAAAAGATACTTTTGTTTACGGTATGGGAAATATTGCCGTAAAAGTTATAGGATTTATCCTTATCCCACTTTATACAAATCCTGAATATTTTTCTGTTGATGAGTTTGGTATTATAGCAGTACTTGACATTACCGGCCTGATAATGATCTCTGTGATGGCGTCAGGACTTCCACAGAGTCTTATGAGGTGGTATTGGGATAAAAAACATAAAAACAATCAGAAGGGTATCTTTTTTATGTCCCTGATGATCCAGTTACTTGTCAGTATTCTCTTTTGCCTGTTTTTCCTTCCCCTGACTGATAGGCTTTCCATCATCATCTTCAGTGATATACAATGGAGCGGAACACTCAGACTATTGATACTGGCTTCAGCACTTCAATCGATAAACAACATTATCAATACATTGATGCGGCTTCAGTCCAAGTCGCTGCTTTTTACTGT
>DAINPM010000043.1:11040-18413 GCA_036743455.1 Bacteroidales bacterium
ATATCACTTTTTTCATTTGAAGTCATAAAGTTTATTACAGGATCCCGTGAGTATTGGGAATCTTTCTATCTGGTGCCTTTACTATCCCTTTCTGTCTTTTTTATAAACATGAGAGAAACAAGCAGTTATGCTCTAATCATCACAAAGAGAACTAAGATCATTGGCATTAATGTTGTGATAGCCTGTGTGATTAACATAGTTCTGAACCTGCTTCTTATTCCCCGTTGGGATATCACAGGAGCTGCTGTTGCAACCATAATCACACAATTTATTTACTGGTTTCTTAATTTTTACTTTTCCCAGAAAGAATTATATATTCCCTATGAATTAAAGAAAATAATGACACTGTTCTTTACTGGAGGTCTGATTGCCTTTTCCGGATTACTAATGACAGAGATACCTTTTTTTCCCAGATTTATAATAAAAGCAGGATGTATTGCCGGTTTTCCATTTCTACTTTACCTTTTTAATTTTTATGAGCCTGTCGAACTCCAGGCTATAAGAGCCTTTACTCTTAAATGGACAAAGATTAAAAATTTCCGAAAAAACCTGCAATCATTGAAGGATTTTAAGGACCTTGAATGATACCGGATAAAATAATACCGGATTTTTATTCTCCGCTAATTGTATATTTTTGTTGTCCAAAGGGATGATCAAATAGAAATTTTAAACGAATAAAATATTACATGAAATTTAAAGCTGTATTCCCCCATGTCTGTGCAGTAGTGATTTTTACTGTAATCTCTTTTCTTTACTTCTATCCTGTTCTTGAAGGCAAGATACTCAGGGCAAATGATTCAATGGTATTCAGGATCAGCTCCAAAGAGATTGTTGATTACCGTGAAAAAACAGGGAAAGAGGCTCTCTGGACCAACTCAATGTTCAGCGGTATGCCGGCTTACCTTATATCTACAAAGTATCCGGGTAATCTCTTCAAGACTCTCGATATTGCCCTCAGAGCTTATAAATTACCTGTGGCTGCAGTTTTCCTTGCCATGACAGGATTCTATATCCTGCTTCTTGTCTTTGGTGTTAATCCATGGCTGGCAATTACAGGATCACTGGCCTATGGTCTTTCATCTTTCCTGTTCCAGATACTTGCAGCCGGTCATAACACCCAGGCAATGGCACTTGCCTATATGGCCCCCGTATTGGGTAGTATTTATTATTCCTACAGGCATAATGCTATAAAAGGGGCCTTGCTCCTTGCAGTTTTTCTTTCACTGGAAATTATGGCAAATCATCCTCAGGTCACCTACTATGCAATGATGTGTATTCTGGTATTTATAATTACTGAATTCATTTATTCAGTAAAGGAAAAGATGGTTCCGAAATTCATTAAAACATCTCTTATTATCATTATACCTGTTGTTCTGGCTATAGGCATAAACTTCGGATTTCTGTATACTACCTATGAATACGGGAAATATTCCATACGCGGGAAATCTGAACTGACATCAGAAACCGGTAATGCATCATCAGGCCTTGATCGTGATTATATAGTACAATGGAGTTATGGGATTGGGGAAACTTTCAATATGCTCATTCCTAATTTCAAAGGGGGATCCAGTGCTCCCTTCGACAGAGATTCAAAAACTGTTTATGCCCTCAGACAAAACAATGCCGCCTCAGCAGCCGGACAGTTATATAAGTACTGGGGACCTCAACCTATAACAGAAGGGCCGCATTATACAGGAGCTGTGGTCATCTTCCTTTTTGCCCTGGGCCTCATTATTGTAAAAGGAAGAGAGAAATGGTGGTTGCTTATAGCAACCATATTATCAGTAATGCTTGCCTGGGGGAAAAATTTCATGCCCCTGACAAATTTTTTCATTGATTTTTTCCCCGGCTATAATAAATTCCGGGCAGTCACCATGATATTGATTATAGCACAGTTTTGTATCCCACTGCTTGGAATATTAGCACTAAAGAATATTCTTGAGGAAAAACAGAATAAGAAGAATCTACTAAAAGCATTGAAAATAATAACATTGATATTATCCGGTCTCATATTGCTTGTTATTATTATTCCGGGCATCGCAGGATCCTTCCTCAATCCTTACGAAGAAGCTTATCCTGACTGGCTTAAAAGTGCAATGATAGCCGACAGAAAATCATTACTGATAGCAGATGCTATAAGGTCGCTTATTTTTATCCTGCTGGCATCCGCAGCACTATTTGGCTTTCTTTCCGGTAAAATAAAGAAACAACACTTACTTGTTTTCACAGCACTACTTATTGTTATTGATCTGTGGACTGCCGATAAGAGATATCTGAACGCTGACAGATTTGAAAAACCTGTTTCAATAAATAAGACACTGACCCCTTCCGTAGCTGATGCAGCTATCCTGCAGGATCCTTCCTGCTACAGGGTTCTTAACCTGGCAGCACCAATTTTTAGCGATAACACACCAACATCTTACTTCCACAAATCAATAGGCGGATACCATGGAGCCAAGATAAGAAGATATCAGGAACTGATCGATTCCTCCCTTTACAAGGAATGCGACATGATACAAAAAGCAATTATCAATGCAACTACTACTGATGAATTACTTCCGGTTTATGACTCTTCACGAACTCTTAATATGTTAAATGCCAAATACATAATCTACAACCCCGAAGCTCAGCCGCTGATCAATTCAAAAGCCATGGGCAATGCCTGGTTTGTTGAGGAAGCGGTAATGGTAAACGATGCCAACGAAGAAATAATAACACTCAACACTATTGACCCGCGGAAAAAAGCAGTAATTAATACTTTTTTTAAAGATCAGATTACTAAATCATCATATCCTGTAACAGAAAATGATACTATTGAACTGTTATCATACCAACCTAATGAACTTGTATATAAATATTCCGCCTCATCAGAAAAACTGGTCGTTTTCTCAGAAATATACTATCCTGCGGGATGGAAATGTTTTATAGACGGACAGGCTTCTGATCATTTCAGGGCAAATTATGTCTTAAGAGCTATGACCGTTCCTGAAGGAACTCATGAAATCAGGTTTGTATTTGAGCCTGATTCATATCATTACGGGAACAGAGTATCATTGGCCAGTTCAATTATTCTGATCCTTCTGCTGGCAGGATCTCTTGTAGTAAAACTAAGAAAAAAATAACTGTGCTATAATATATGGTGCACTATGATAAATGTCCGTTGTGCCTTTCAGGCAAATTAGAAAAATATCTGAAAGTACGGGATCACTTTTTAAGCAAAGAGGATTTTGATCTGTTCAGGTGTTCTTCCTGTGGTTTCATTATTACTCAGGACCACCCCGATGGGGATGCAATGGGGCCCTATTATGAATCAGAAGATTATCTGTCGCATAATGAACCTGAGACTGGCTTGGTTAACAACCTGTACAGCCTGTCCAGAAATTTCATGTTGAAAATGAAGTGGCGTATGGTGATGCGAAGCACAGGAATAAAAAAAGGAACTATTCTCGATATTGGTTCAGGTTCAGGTTATTTTGCATCTTTCATGAAAAAAAAAGGCTGGGATGTTAAAGGGATAGAAATCAACAGGATGATCCGTGAAATTTCTTCTTCTCGATTCAGCCTGGATATCCTTCCTCCGGAATCATTAAATGAATTACCATCTTCTTCCTTTGATTGTATAACCTTATGGCATGTTCTTGAACATTTTCATGAACCAGATCAATACGCTTCCCAGATAAGACGTATTCTTAAACCAAAAGGTGTGTGCATTGTGGCCCTGCCTAACTGTGATTCTTTTGATGCAGGTCATTACCATAAAAACTGGGCTGCCTGGGATGTCCCCCGGCATATATCGCATTTTAATCCCTCAACATTCAGTTTCTTTGCAGAGGCAACACATTTTACTGTCACGAAAACCAAGGCCTTACTCTTTGATGTTTTCTATATTTCTATTCTCAGCGAGAAATATAAAACTTCAAAACCGGGTTTCATCACAGGAATGATAAAAGGAGTCTGGTTCACTTTTCTTTCATTATTCATAAAAGGAAGAAACAGCTCTGTGATATATTTTCTTAAAAAGAAAAATTGTACTAACCGGTAATAGAATTATAATAGTCTTATTACCAGCATTATAGTCCATCTTGCTCCGGGAAGAAGGGGTTAGTATCTGTCAAGCCATCTGTATTTCCTCGCACTATCCCCAAATTTTATAGCCATAGTAAATTCATGGGTACCATATGTGATCCTCTGTATTTCATGAAGAGTGAAGTCGAAGGCATAACCAAAAAAGATATTGGAATGTTTTATGCCAACATTAGCTATCACAGCTCCGCTGGTCCTGTAAGCCAGCCCGGCCCAGAAACCTGCATCATAATTATACGTTATTCCTATATCTGCCTGAGGCTTGAGCTGATCAGACATCATGAAAATAAATGAAGGCTCCAGGCCCATCTCTGTGTTCAGTTCAAAATAGTATGTCCCGAAAAGATAATAATGCCTGTAAAGCCTGAAATTATTATAGGCATAATCCCCTACTTTAGCCGAAGCTTCAAAAAGCTGATCTGCAGAAAACCCTAAACTGTATTTTGGATTGAGCAGATAGATCCCAAAAATCGCATCAGGGACAAAAATACCCAGACGCAGTTCATTATTCAACCATGGCTCATCAGGGTCTTCAAAATCAAGCTGCCGTTCATCGATTTTGAAATGATATCCCGTAAAAGCCAATCCCATGGATAACTGTGTTGAATTCCTCACCCACAAATGATAAGCGTATGAAAATTGTACCCCCGTCCTGCTTATGAGACCATTTCTGTCACTGAAAACATATCCTCCCAGACCTACCCGTCCATCTGTTCCTGGTCGGTACACCTGCCGTCTGGGACCCCGATTTTTCAGAATATAACCTCTTTTAAGCATCCTCCCCTGAACACTGAATGAAAAAGTCCGCGGAGCACCTTCATAACCTACCCATTGCTCCCTGGCAGTAAGATTTACACTGGTATATCCGTCACTGCCTGCAACGGCAGGATTGATAAGGAATTTATTATACAGGTACTGACTGTAAAGAGGTAACTGCTGTCCATGAATATAATGGCAGGAAAAAAATAACAGCAGTATGAATATCAGTTTTCTCTTCACTAGTCTGTAATATTATATGATTCTCATTTTACTATAGTTATAGTCCCTATCAGAGGTTTCCTTCCTTTATGTAAATCAATTATATAATGATAAGAGTCAATGGGTAAAATTGCACCATCACTTCTCCCATCCCATGGCTCAGGATATCCTTTTTCCGATCTCCACACTTCTTCTCCCCACCTGTTAAAGATCTTGATCTCAATTTCCGGATATAACTCTTTCAGACCAATATTCCAGTAATCATTGATAAGGTCTCCATTTGGAGAAATTGCATTCGGAATAACAAGACATGTCTCATGCAAGGGTTCAACAAAAACCGAATCAGTTACACTGCAACCATTAAGATCAGTTACCTGAACAGAGAACCATCCACTGGCAATCCCATAAATATCTTTCTCCGTTGAACCGTCTGACCACAGATATGAATAATCAGTACCAGCCATTCCCCCGGTAACCGTGAGTTCAATTGAACCATCAGGCTTATCAGTACACCATGGCTGATTAATATTGAAAATCAGTAACATCGAATCAGGCTCGGTAAGAATGACAGTAGAATCAGCGTGACAACCATTTGCATCAGTTATTATTACACTATAGTTACCTGCTGTTAGTGCTGTCCTGTAAAAATCTGTACTACCGTCAGACCAAAGATAATTAACATTTCCAACCTGATTGACAGGTGTAACTTCTATTGACCCGCTGTTATCTCCGGCACAATTAATATTATGCCCTCCTGTAAGACTTAAGGATAATTCGATATCCATTCCCAGTTTGCCAGGCTCTGTCAATTCAATGGTATCAGTCCCGGTACAGAAATTGGCATCTGTTATCATTATAATATACTCACCCGATCTAAGCCCTGAGATATCCTCCGTAGTCGCTGAAAAACCATCCGGACCAGTCCAGGTGTAAATATAAGGAGCCGATCCACTGTTAAGAGTAATATCTATTGCACCGTCAGAATATCCAAAACAACTTATATTATATCCGTTATAATCGGAAGAAGTAGTTGTGAATGATATAGGCGGAGGAAGTTCAATCCTTATTGAATCAATGTATATACACCCGTTTGCGTCTTCTATTGTGACAATGTAATTACCCTCTTCAAGACCTGATATATCCTCCGTAGTCTCACCGTTCGACCAGGTGTAAAGATATGGCATCACTCCGCCACTGACTGTGAGGTCAATGGATCCGTCATCCATTCCCGGTGAAGCACATGTTATATTATTCCCTGTTAGTATGGCTGATAACATATCGGGTTCTGTTAACAATGTGTCAAAATATGAAGTGCATCCATAAAGATCTGTTACCTCCAGATAGTACCTTCCAGCCGTCAGATTAGCCTGATCCTCCTGCCCATCAATCAGCCCTGAGCCTCCATCAGAAGCACTCCAAGAATACTGATATGATCCTTCACTACCCCCGTCAACCGTTATATCAATGGCACCCGTACCACCATTACAGTTAATATTATGAGAACCTTCATCCGAGGAGGAAAGAACAGCTGAAATATCCAGAATATCAGGCTCAGTGAGAGTAAAAGAGGGGAGAACTGATTGTGGCTGCAATTTCAGAATACATCCGTTAGCATCCTTTACTTCAACATAATATGTGCCGGCTGTAAGATTGTAAATATCTTCATTTACTGAACTAAAAGAAAGTGAATCAGTCCAGAGATATTCATACGGCCCTGAGCCTCCTTCAATAGTAATATCTATACTTCCTTCACTGCCTCCGTTACAGAAAATATTATAAGCACTATCCGGAGTATATGAAAGTTTATATTCTGCCAGACTCATTCCTTCCGGCTGGGTAAGCGTAACACTATCAAGAGTGGAACAATATATATCACTCGTTATGAGATAATATGTGCCGGCAGGTATATCATCCAGCCGGTCCAGTGTATCCGGACCAGTTATTAACCCATCATAAGTATACCATTTGTATTTATACCCACCCGGATTGCCTCCACTGACTGAACTGACCCATACATGTCCGTCATTATATCCCCTGCACGAAACATTATGCCCTCCTGTATATACTTCTTTATCAAAGCTTACTTCTATCTCCGGAGGTTCATATATTTCTATTTCAGGATAGGATTCATCATAACAATTGTTGGCATCCCGCAGATGCAAAGTATAAATACCAGCTCCAAGGTTAAACACATCATATATCTCACCTTTGTTCGACAGGAAACCATGATGAACGGTATCAGTATGGTTGCGGACAAGCCAGAATTCGTAAGGAGGAATTCCTGTGGAAGAAAGATCTTCCATGATCCTTAT
>DAINPM010000043.1:18513-19603 GCA_036743455.1 Bacteroidales bacterium
GGTTTGGCTCCCTTCGACAATACCGCAGTAATTATACCTTCAGACCCTCCGTGACATGTGAAAGGTACAGATAAATACATTGTGTCCAGTGGATGAGGATGTAGCTTAACCTGCTGTATAACAGTTTCTCCCGAAGCACATGTTAAAACATCATTTCTTGGAACAATTGAATAAAAGACAGAATAAATAGTGTCCCCGTTATTTTTATACTGAAATTTCAGCGATTCTCCCGAAAATAAGCCTGTACCCGGATCAAAATTCCCTGCTATATTTGTGCCTCCGTTGACACTGACAGTGTAATCATATACTATCTTCCCTTTGGTCATAACAGTAGGACTTTCCAGTACAATGTCGGTCATGGCTCCATAACATATAGCCGGACTCAGATTGACAGGTGTAGCTCTCGGCGTCGGATTAACCCATAACCTTATTGTATCATTAATACCCGTGCAATTCCTAACTCCGTCCGAATTTATAGTGGCAGGAGTAACTACATACATTATCATCCGGGCTGTATCACCACTGTTATTAAGAGTTTCATCTATCAATATTTCACCTAAATTCTGTCTTAATGGATTATACCCTGTTATTTCAGAATAATTGTTAATCACTTCTACATTAAATGTTACACCGTACAAAGATGTTGTCGGGGTTACTAAACTATATGTTATCTCTTGATTATTGCATATTGTGTCACTTGATATTGCTGCTGTAACTTTTGCTGTTGGCTCTACCCATGCATAAACAGTTACAGGATCTCCTGCACATTTATTGTTACCATTATTATCAATCGTCCACGGAGTAATAATATAAGCTACTGATTGTGCATTGTCGCTTGTGTTTATAAGTGTTTGATTTATTGAAGTTCCATTATCCTGGCCCGAACCTGTACTTGATTCTTCTCCTGTTACATCCGGATTATCAATTATTACCCATGTATACCTGATACCATTAGTCGTAATATTGGTACTGTTAACAGGAATGTCTATTGTCTCTGCATTACATATTGTATCATTAATTGCTGTAATACTAACTGTGGGTTCTACCCATATATCTATTGTGATGGGTACCCCCGTACACTTGTTATTAT
>DAINPM010000044.1:0-13683 GCA_036743455.1 Bacteroidales bacterium
CAAATCTCTCCTTTCCTGTAAACAAAGGCAACAGAGCACTTAGTGAACTTTACACAAGCATGAATAAAGTGAACATGCAGATTCAGCAACTGAAAATTGAAAACAGCCAGAAAGAGAATTATTTCAGTGAACTGATAGAGCATCTGGCAACAGGCATAATAACATTCAACAGTAAAGGCTTTATTTTAAATGCAAATTCTGCAGCAAAAAGACTTCTCTCAACAGATAATCTCACTCACCTAAAACAAATAGAACATAATAATTTCAGATTATATCAGGCTATATCCAACATCAAACCTTTTAAACAGAAACTTATATCCTTTCCTTCAACTCCGGGTAACATCCAGCTGACCCTCAAAGCTTCATCGGTCAAGGCTGGTAAAGAAGAACTGATCATCGTGTCAATCAACGACATAAAAAATGAACTGGATGAAAAGGAACTCGATTCCTGGCTTAAACTCATACGGGTACTGATGCATGAAATAATGAACTCTCTCACTCCAATTATCTCACTTTCTGAGAACCTGACGCATATATTCAACAACAAAGGGAAAGCAGTATCGCCTGATGATGTTACAGAAGATACAATTGCCAACACGATTCAGGGACTAAGTGTAATCAATGAACAGGGGAAAGGTCTAATGTCATTTGTGGAATCGTACCGCCGGCTCACCCGTATACCAGAACCCGAAAAGAAATACTTCAAAATAAATGATCTTTTTAAACGTGTCCATGTTCTGTATAAATCGCTCGAAAATAATGAAAGGATGGAATTGTCTGTTAATACCGGCAATCCCGATCTGGAAATATTTGCTGATGAAAATTTAATCACCCAGGTCATCATTAACCTGTTGAAGAATGCTATTGAGGCCAACGAAAACAATCCGGAAGGGAAAATAACCATATCCTGTACAACTGACTCCGGCCATCGTGCTAAAATCTGTGTTGCTGATAACGGGCCGGGTATAAGCGAAGACAAAATTGAAGAAATATTTGTTCCTTTTTTTACAACAAGAAAAGAAGGGACAGGGATAGGATTAAGTATATCAAAACAAATAATGAGGATCCATGGAGGCAACCTTATTGTCAGATCAAGACCCGGCAAGGAGACTATCTTCTGCCTCACTTTTGATCAATGAAGGTTTTCCGCGAAAATGATATTAAATTTGCCGCCACAATACGGTAGATGAAAGAAAACGAATTAAGCGGCCTTTTTGACAATCATCCTGTCATTAGAAAACTGACCGAAGTAATAGGTGCCAGGAAAGTTCCAAAGCTGAATATTACAGGTCTTTCAGGATCATCCGGGGCTATGGCTCTCTCACGTGTCTTTCACAGGACATCTCTAACCCATGTCGTTATGTTGCCAGAAAAAGAAGAAGCCGCTTATTTCTACAATGACCTGGTATCGCTGACCGGAGAAGACAGTGTATTTTTTTTCCCATCCACATACAAGCGCTCTATTCAGTATGAACAGACAGAACCGGCAAATATAGTGCTCAGAACTGAAGTACTGAACCACCTGGCTGCAGGTAAACGGAAAGGTATTATTGTCACTTATCCCGAATCAGTAATGGAAAAAGTGATCAGCCGCCGTAACCTCAGAAAAAACACCCTCGATATTGCCAAAGGAGATAAGATCTCCCTTGAATTCCTTGAAGAAGTACTCCGGGAATACAATTTCAGAAGAGTCGATTTTGTTTATGAGCCGGGCCAATATGCTATTAGAGGAGGAATAGCTGATCTTTTCTCTTTTTCTGCCGACCTCCCTTTTCGTATTGATTTCTTTGGAGAGGAGGTCGATTCCATCAGAACCTTCAATCCTGAGGATCAGCTATCAGTGGAAATACGAAAAAAAATATCTGTAATTCCCAATATACAGGACATATCAATAGAGGAAGTAAATGATTCTTTTCTGGATTTCCTCCCCCCTTCGTCAATATTATGGTTTGATAATTCATCTTTTGTCAGGGAAAAGATGAACAATATTTTTTCCCAGGTAGTTGAAAGAGAACAATCAGGAAAGCTGACAGGGAAAAATGAACTTATCATGACAGGTAACAGGTTTTTCGACGACTGTTCCACTTTCATTACAGTTGAATTGGGAAAAAGAGGAATTTTTGATTCACAAATGACTTTTGATTTCCGGACAGAACCTCAGCCCGTATTCAACAAAAATTTTGAACTCCTGAGTGAAAAAATTGTAACCAACAGTGAAGAAGGCAAAAAAACATTTATCGTTTCAGAAAGCCAGTCACAGATAGACAGGCTGAAAGATATCTTTGAAGAAATAAATCCTGAAGCTCATTTCACTCCCATGCTTCTGAATCTTCACAGCGGTTTCACTGATCATCATCTTGATATATCTGTCTTTACCGATCACCAGATATTTGACCGCTACCATAAATTCAAAATAAGAGGGTATTTCACCAAACATGAGAGTATATCTGTAAGAGAGCTCACAGGGCTTAATCCCGGTGATTATGTAGTACACGTTGATCATGGAATAGGCAAATTCGGCGGACTTGAAAAAATTGAGGTTAACGGTAAGGTTCAGGAGGCTATAAAGCTTGTATACAGGGATAATGACACTCTTTTCGTAGGCATTCATTCTTTGCATCGTATATCTAAGTACAAAGGGAAAGATGCCAGTGAACCCAGGATTTACAAGCTGGGATCGGGGGCATGGCAGAAGCTCAAACAGGCAACAAAAAAGAGGGTCAGGGATATTGCAAAAGACCTTATCATTTTGTATGCAAAGAGGATGGCCTCGGAAGGTTTTTCTTTTTCTCCTGATTCATATATGCAACGAGAGCTGGAATCATCATTCATATATGTTGACACACCCGATCAGCTGACTGCAACAAAAGCCATCAAGGAAGATATGGAGGAACCGCATCCGATGGACCGTCTTGTCTGTGGAGATGTAGGTTTTGGCAAAACTGAAGTTGCTATCAGGGCAGCTTTCAAGGCAGCAGCCGACAGCAAACAGACTGCGGTGCTGGTTCCGACAACCATACTTGCCTTACAGCATTATAAGACCTTTATTGAAAGAATGAAAGGTTTTCCCTGTACCATCGAATACCTTACACGTCACAAAAAAGCTGCCGAACAGAAAAGGATTATTTCTGATCTGGCATCCGGCAGGATCGATATTATAATCGGTACTCATAAACTTGTCGCGAAGGAGATAAAATTCAAGGATCTTGGACTTCTTATTATAGATGAAGAGCAACGGTTCGGGGTCTCGGTAAAAGAGAAACTTAAAAAGATGAGAACAAACGTTGATACACTTACTCTCACTGCTACACCTATACCCCGTACTCTTCAGTTCTCTCTTATGGGAGCCCGTGATCTCTCAATAATAAATACTCCCCCTCCTAACCGGATGCCTATCGTAACTGAATTGTACGGATTCAATGAAGAGATAATAAAGGAAGGTATTGAATATGAAATATCGAGAAACGGCCAGGTATTCTTTATTCACAACAGAGTTGAGAATATCAGAGAAGTTCAGGCCAGGATCAGCAGGATATGTCCGAATGTTAAATCGACTGTCGTCCATGGTCAGATGAGTGGGAAAGAGATAGAAAACGTGATGTTTGATTTTATACAGGGTGATTATGATGTCCTAATAGCTACCACTATTATTGAATCGGGGCTGGACATACCCAATGCGAATACTATCTTTATCAATGATGCTCACCGCTTTGGCCTTTCAGAGCTCCATCAGCTGAGAGGCAGAGTTGGCAGATCAAATAAAAAGGCTTTTTGCTACCTCCTGGCCCCACCGCCCGAAACGCTTACTACTGAAGCCCGGCGACGTCTCAATGCTGTTGAAGAATTCTCAGAACTGGGAAGCGGCTTCAACATTGCCATGCAGGATCTGGATATAAGAGGCTCCGGGAATCTTCTCGGTGGAGAACAAAGCGGATTCATAGCTGATGTTGGTTTTGAAACCTATCAGAAAATACTGAACGAAGCTATGATGGAACTGAAAGAAACAGGCCAGTCAGATAATGATTACAAAAAAATCCCGGACTCAGGTCATAAACCTCTTGTTTCTGATTTTAATATTGACACCGATCTTGAGATCATGTTCCCCGATGAATATATCTCGAATATACCTGAAAGGATAAGGCTTTACAAAGAACTGAACGACATAGATAACGAAACATCACTTCAGCTCTTTAAAGAAAAACTGATTGACCGCTTCGGCCCTGTCCCCCCCCAGGCCGGCGATCTTATCGACATAGTAAGGATCAAATGGATTGCAACAGAACTGGGAATTGAAAAAATATTACTTAAAAATGATCTCCTCATTGCCAATTTCATCTCCGACCCTCAATCGCGCTTTTATTCAGGTAATCTATTCATTTCAATTATGAATTATGTAAATCATCACCCCGGTCAAATGTCTGTTAAACAGAAAGAAGCCAAGTTAAGTCTGATGATTAAAGGTATTTCTTCTGTCAGTTCAGCAATTGAGATATTATCTGATATACGTCAAAACAGTAATATTCTCAATCAGGCTTCGTGATTATTTGCTTTGCTGATTCTATAACTGGAAAATGGCTTACTTGCCATGCAATAATAATGCATGATATAGGAGTTTAATATTATATAATACATAAGCAGCTATTAGAGAAAATAATTAATCATACAGATATATTTCAAAGGTTTTTAGCTATTATGCATAGATCACATAACTCACTTTCTACTCTTTTTAATACTTTTGTACTATAAATAATATTATGAATCTGATCTTTGATATTGGCAATACAGGCAGCAAGCTGGCTATCTTTGATGGTCAGAAAAAGATGGTGTCGTTTCGTACGAAACTTTTTCACTGGGAAAGGATGCAGAAAATGTGTGCTCCTTATACGGATAAACTGGACAGGGCTATCATTTCCTGTGTCAGAGATACTCCTGAATTTGTTTTGGATCTGGCAACACATGGTATCCCCTACGTACATGTACTGTCTCATCAATCGAAACTGCCTTTCCGCAATACCTATGAAACACCTGAGTCTCTGGGTCCTGACAGGCTGGCCGCAGTAGCAGGTGCCTACAGACATTTCAAAGGAGAAAAAGTCCTTATAATTGATGCCGGCAGCGCTGTAACATACGATTTACTCTCAGGTAATACCTATAAAGGTGGAAATATTTCTCCCGGTCTTAGCATGAGATTCAAGGCACTGCATAAATTTACCGGCAAACTTCCTTTGGCTTCAACAACAATAAAATATTCCCCGCTGGGTAAAAACACCCTTGAAGCAATAACTGCCGGAGTTATTAATGGCCTGATTTATGAAATAAATGAGAATATACGTGTGTTTCAAAAAAAATATCCTGATATAATAGTAATACTTACCGGAGGAGATAGTGGTTACCTGAAGGAAAGGATCGGTTCTAAAGTTAAATATATCCCCGATATCGTTTTCGATGGTCTGAATTATATTCTGGAATGTAATTAAAACATTGATCGAATGATATCATCTGCTCCTTCAGATTCCGGTTATGTTAAAACCTTTATAAAAAAATCATCAGGAAAATTATTAATTCTCCTGGTATTAACAGGTATTTTATTTTTTTGTTCCTGCGAAAGCAAGATTGAGAAGATTCAAAAAAGTGAGATACTGAATCTCCCCTCTGTCACTGCTAGAAATGCAAGTACTCTGTTTACCGACTCGGGGAAAGTACAACTCAAAATGTCTTTCCCTATAATGGAAACTTACAGCAATGCTGATCCTTCCTATTCTGAATTCCGGTCAGGCATTTCAGTTGAGTTTTATGACGGACAGGAACAACCTGTTGGCACTGTTACCGCCAAATATGCCAGGTATACTGATGAGAAAAAAATATGGGAACTAAAAGATTCTGTAGTTGTTGTAAATGAGAATAAAGATATGCTGGAGACAGAACAACTGTTCTGGGATCAGGAAAAAGACCTTATTTATACAGAAAGGCTTGTAAAGATAACCAATGAGGATCAGACAGTAATAGGTACTGGTTTTGAATCTGATTCAAAGCTTAACAAACGGAAAATTAAAAATGTATCTGCAACAATATACCTTCGTGAAGAATAGAAAAGAATAAGCTGTAATTTAATCATGGAATATGTTCTGGTCATTCTGCTTTCAATGTTGTTTTCAGGCTTCTTTTCAGGGATGGAGATTGCATTTATATCTTCAAACAAACTCCGCATTGAGTTAGACAGAAAACAGGGAGTTTTTGGTGCTAAACTACTAAGGATTTTTGTAAATAATCCAGGGCAATATATTGCTACTATGCTTGTGGGAAATAACATCGCCCTTGTTATTTATGGTTTGTTCTTCTCTGAGCTTCTCACTCCTGTTTTTACTCCTGTTATGAACTCTGATGCTTTGGTTTTGGTTACAATAACAATAATTTCCACAACTATCATCCTCCTTTTTGCTGAATTTTTACCCAAAACTATTTTTATAATCTCTCCTAATTTCTTTTTGAAACTATTATGTATTCCAACAATATTCTTTTATTGGATATTCTATCCTGTCAGTAAACTGACCCTGGCTGCAGCTGATTTCTTTATCAGGATTTTTTTCAGGAATAAACCGGATGAAAAGACACAGGAGGATCTGGTCTTCAGCAAGGTTGATCTTAATCATTTCATCAATATCAATACTTCCGACAAGGAAGGCTCCGGACCTGAACAACACAATATTAGGATATTCCGGAATGCATTGGATTTCTCAAATGTAAAGCTTCGGGAATGCATGGTTCCCAGAACAGAAATTGAGGCAGTAGAATGCAACAGTCCGCTTTCTGAACTCAAAGAGAAGTTTATTAAAACACAACATTCCCGTATTCTTGTGTACAAAGAGACTATTGATAATGTAATAGGATATTTCGATCTGAAAGATATTTTCAGGGATCCGCCTGATATCCTTTCCAATGTTCGGCCTCTCTCAATAGTTCCCGAAACCATGGCAGCCAATAAGCTCCTGAAAGTTTTTGTTGAAGAGAAAAAAAATGTTGCTCTGGTAGTCGATGAATTCGGAGGTACATCAGGGATGGTGACTATTGAGGATGTACTGGAAGAGATTTTTGGTGACATAGAAGATGAACACGATATCAATGAGTTCACAGAGAAAGTTATAACTGACAATGAATATATTTTCTCAGGTCGCCTGGAAATTGATTATCTGAATGAAAAATACAATCTCGACCTGCCTGAGAAAGATGATTATGAAACTCTTGCGGGTATGATTATGTATCATTACGGCAATATTCCGGATATAAATGATGAAATAAGGATTCAGAGGTTTACTTTCAGAGTTTTAAGGGTAACATCAACAAGACTGGAGCTCGTAAAAATGAAAGTTGACTAAAAAAACTGAGGGCAGCTGATTTTATCTGACAGCTGCCCTCAGTGTAAATAACTACTTCTCCGGGGAATAATCAGAATAAATCCCAGAACAGTTTTGTAGTGGCTTCATCGCCGCCTATGGCAGCTGATGCAGCTTCCCAGTTTTCTTTGTTTTGTGTATCTTCATTGAAAGGATACGGCATTCTGGTAGGGATATCGTCGTATGTCATACCTTCGGGATGATACAGGATAGGATAATCCAGTCTTCTCCATTCAGCCCATCCTTCTATACCTCTGTCAAACAGTGCCAGCCATTTCTGGGTTCCGATTTTTTGTTTGAAATCACCAGCTGCTGTTCCGTATGACACTGAAGCCTGTCCTAGATAATCACTCGCATCATCATCAGATACCCCCCAGTATTTCATACTCTCAAGTATTGCTGTCCGGTAGTGGTCACCGGGACCAGTAACATCTCCCAAATCTCTTTCAGCTGCTTCAGCAAGAAGGAATTCAACCTCAACATAATCGCAGAGTATGGTTGGAAAATCAGGACTATACAGTATTTCATCAACGAAATGTGAAAAACTCCTGTAGTTACTTGATCCTGCTTTTCCATAGGGTAATCCCAGATACTCTCCACTACCGGCCGGATATTCAGTAAACCACTGAGCACGGCGGGGATCACTCAGGGTATTCATCAGGTCGACAAGGGTATTGCTGGGGCAGAAATCTTTTCTTGCATCAAGAACGAAGGCCTGATAATAAGGACTTATATATGGAGCTATACCATAAGGTTTCCATATAGCACTTTCTGTCTGATCTTCGAAAACTCCTGTTGCCAGTGCTTCTGTAACGAGAGCATCTGCATCAACACTTGGGACATCAGACAGTCTTAATGCTATCCTGAGCTTCAAGCTGGCAGCAAATTTAATCCACAAAGCAACGTCTCCCCCGTAAAGAAGATCTGCATTTCCAAAACTGCTATAATCGGGATCCATATTAGCAATAGCATCGTCCAGACGGTCGATGAGGTCAAGATAAATAGTCAGGGCATCATCATAAGCAGGCCGGCTGTTTTCAGCACCCATAAGAGCCTGGGAGTATGGTATATTTCCGAACTGATCTACCATCACATGCCAGGCATATACAGCCCATACATTTATCAGAGCTAACTGATTGGCTTTTGTCTTTGTCAGAACAGTTCCTGAAACAGCTTTTGCATCAAGAAGTGATTTTGCATCTTTAAGATTGATTAATGCATCCCTGTACATATTATCGGAAAAATTATCAGGGATCTGCCTGTCGTGAAAGATATAACGACTTTCGGTAGTGTATGTAACTTCAGATTGATATTGTGCCAGCAATCTGGAAATGTTTAGGTTAACATTCATATGTCCCAGCTGTCGGGTCAATCCTATCTGTGCCTGTGAGAACAAAGCATCAGGAGACACTTTTTGTGCATTCTTTGGATCAATGTTGTCTGGCAGCTCGCAGGAACCGACTAAAACAGCTATGACAAGAAATAAACCATATATTGTTCTACTTTTCATATTCTTGTTATTAAAAATGTTTAAAATCCAACTGTTACGTTAAACCCTATGGTTCTGGTTGCCGGATAAGCACCATCAGCAAAACCCTGAATATTACCAGCACTAAGGCTAAGTTCAGGATCATAGTAAGGCATATTCTTATGTATCAGCCACAAATTCCTGCCTACTACAGACAGGGTAACTCTTGAAAGAGGCGTGTTGGCCAGGACTCTTGATGGCAGATTGTATCCCAGTGATATCTCACGCAGTTTTACGTATGAAGCATCGTGAACATGATATGCTGTTGGCAGAAAGTCATAAAGAAAAGCACCAAAATAGTCATAACAGTCTACATAAGTTTCATTGGGTGATCCGTCTGCATGAACTGTGTTAGGATATAGATAACCACCACCTTCTGAAGCAGGCTGGCGTACAGGAGTACCTTTTTCATTAAGCCCTGCCGTCTCGGCAAAGAGGCCTGTTGCAAGACCATATTTCAGGTCCGTTGAATAAAGATTCCCTCCTTTTGAAATATCAACAAGAGCTGAAAGAGTAATACCTTTGTAATCAAAGAAGGTTGTGATACCGGCATTCCAGTCAGGCAACACAGAACCAATGAGTACATCGGAAGCATCTGATATGAGCATCCATCCATCTTCATCAACCGTTCTTTTGCCATCGGTATACACAAAATCTGTTCCCCTGAGTTGTCCGTATGACATCCCTTTAACAATGTTTACACTCAGGTCCCACTCTGAAGCAAGCTGTATGTTTTCAACACCTTCGTACAGATCAAGCACTGTGTTCTTATTTCTGAACCAGTTAACCTGAACGTCCCAGGTAAAATCACGTGATTGTATCAGTGTGGCATTTAAAGCCAGTTCAATACCTTTATTTTCTATCTCACCGGAATTAACGTACCTCTGTGAGAAACCTGATGAAGGACTTATGCTTACAGGCATTATCTGGTCAACAGAAAGGGTCCTGTACAATGCCAGGTCAAACCCGAACCTGTTTTGCAGGAATTTTGCTTCAATTCCTCCTTCCCAGCTTTTTGTTCTTTCCGGTCGCAGATCGGGATTCTGCAAAACATCACTTACTCTGAACACTCCCTGAGTCCCGTAATTTGCCATCTGCGTATATGTCTGCAGAAGACTGTAAACAGGAGCATCGTTACCAACTTCAGCATAGTTCAGACGCAGTTTAAGGAAGGAAAACAAATTTGATCCTTTTATACCTGGTAATTCAGAAACAATAAAACTGGTTGAAACTGAAGGGTAAAAATAACTGTTATTCTCCTCAGGAAGTGTTGATGATTTATCATTTCGTCCTGTCAGATCAATATATAACATGTTTTGATATCCGAGTGAAACCTGTCCAAAAACACTGTTAACACCATATAATTGTTCCGTTTCGGTTGTTGTTATCGGAGATGATGAATTCATAAGGTCATAGAATTCCGGGATCAGCAATCCTCCAACTGTTGATCCGTTAGTGGATTTAACATCGTTTCTCCTCCTGTTTACACCAAGAAGTCCGTTAAGTGAGAAATTACCGAATTCTCTGTTGAATCTTGCCATAAGGTCAAGATTTGTTTCAGAAAAAGTACGCAGATATTTTGTATAATCTGATGTCTGGTTACTGTAAACAGCCACTCTCTCTTCCTGATATTCCGAATAGAAATCTGTCGATACTCTTCCCTCCAGGCTTAACCATGAGGTAAGTTCATAAGCTACCTTCCCATAGCCAAACATCCTGTCACGGCCATCATTCTGATAGTTCATATAACGTGTCCAGTAGATGTTATTATGATAGATAGGTATTTCAATATCATCATAATAAGCATAGTTCCAGGTTCTTTGTCTGCGGTCTTCTGTAATCCAGTATTTTTTCAGATCGTAAATATCCACATTAGGCTGAAACCACTGACCAAGAGATTGCATCGGGTTTCCCGGATCGTAACCGGTACCGTAACGGCCTTTATTTTTATCGTTGACGTATGTTACATTCGATTCAACACTTAACTTGTCAGTCAGGTTATAGGATCCTGCAAAATTAATAGTGTTCTTCTTCAGTTCACTGTTTGGCAGAATACCTGCTTCTCCGAGATTAGTATAGGATAATCTGAACGAGCCTTTCTCATTACCTCCGTCGAAAGCTATATTGTAATTTTGTTTAAGACCTGTTTCAAAAAAATCGCTCAGATCATGTTCTCCGGCTACCCACGGAACTTTTCTGAGGTAATTTACGTGATCGGTCGGTTCAAAACCCACCCAGTCTATCACCATAATATCAGGATCGAATTTAGCTCCCCATGCTGCATCTTCAGATGTTGGAACAATAAGGTCATCTGTTCCGTCTCCATCGAGGTCATCAATCCAGAAATAGCCTGATTCATCATCATAATACTGGCCATAACCTCCTCCATATTCTTTCTGTATATCCGGAAGAGTATTCTTGTCAATTTTACTGAATATCAGGCCGGCATTAACAGTCACCCCGATACCTTTTCTGGCTGTACCTTTTTTGGTAGTTATCATTATAACACCATTAGCTGCACGTGAGCCGTAAAGGGCTGTTGCTGCTGCGCCCTTCAGAACTGACATTGATTCTATATCGTCAGGGTTAATGTCGGAAGCTGCATTCCCATAATCATATCCGCCACCTCCCATTGTCTGTAGTGAGGTGTTGGTGATACTGTTATCAATAGGAACACCATCAACAACGAAGAGAGCCTGGTTGCTGTTCATCAGAGATTTATGACCCCTGATAAGAACATTTGCAGAACCTCCCATAGTATTTGACTGCATGATCTGAACTCCAGAGATCTTTCCTGACAGGGAGTTGACGAAATTTGACTCTTTAGTCTTGCTAATGTTATCGCCTCCTACCTCCTGAACAGAATATCCGAGAGATTTCCTCTCTCTGGAGATGCCTAATGCAGTTACAACTACTTCATCCAATCCGAGCAGATCAGATTCCATAGCAGCATCAATGACAGAACGCCCTGCAATTTCAACTTCCTGCTTTTTCATACCGATATATGAAAAGACAAGTGTTGTTGCATTGGCAGGTACAGAAATAGAATACTTCCCGTCCTGGTCGGTTATGGTTCCCAATGTAGTACCTTTAACCTGGACCGTTACTCCGGGAATGACTCCTTCGCCCTCCGTTGCAGAGCTAACTGTACCTGTAATCACTCTTGTCTGTGCAAGCAGTATTGAGCTTCCTGCGAACACAAACAAAACAATCAACAGAAATAGTTTCTTCATAAGAATTAGTTTTAGGTTTTAAATAATCTAAATATAAAGGTATTTGATTTTTTTCTTATGTTATTTAATAATTCCTGTTTTTTTTTATCTCTTCTGCCGCAATACACAATTCTTCGTATATTTTCTCTCCAAAAGCTCTTGTAAGTGGTTCTTTTAGAAACTGATAGAGAAATGTGCCTTTGGCTTTACCTTCAGAAAGAGCACTTTTACAAATTGCCAGTTCCTGGTAATTTACAGCTGTAAAACCTGAAAAATGCTTGATCTTTGCCGGAAACAGATGGCAGGAGAGAGGTTTTTGGAACAAGATTTTACCTTCTTCCCAGGCTTTTTCAATACCACATTTGAAAATATTCTTTTCAATGATTGTATAAGCACACTCCTTATTGTCAATTAGAGGAGTGACCCGGTCATTATCACTATCCACCACACTTGTACCCACCTTTTCAATTACCTCTATCCCCTCCTTTCTTAAAAAAGGTTTTACAACGGGCCATATTTCCTGGAGGATCTGCCCTTCGGCTGCTGTCAATACTGCCCCCGAGTCCCCATAGCGACAGCACAGACCCTGACAACGCACCAGGTTACATCTGAACTTCTTCTCAATAATATCAAGAGAAAAAATCACATCATCAATCCGTAGCATACGTTGCATGAATAAGGTTAAGAATAAGCCGGTACATTGTTTCACATATTATGACCTGATCCGGCACATCTCACACGAGAACGTTACCAGTCATTTCCGGAGGTATATCTATTCCCATTATTGTCAGAATAGTTGGTGCCACATCTGCAAGTATCCCCTCTTTTACAGTTTTATAATCTTTGGTCACAAGTATACAAGGCACCGGATTAAGGGAATGAGCTGTATTAGGTGTACCATCTTCATTTAATGCATGATCGGCATTCCCATGATCAGCAATGATAAGAACATCATAGTTTTTCCCGACAGCAGCTTTTACTACTGCTCCGGCACATTCATCGACAGTGGTCACAGCTTTCATAATAGCTTCATAAACACCTGTATGACCAACCATATCGCCATTGGCAAAATTAAGGCAGATAAAATCAAATTTCTCACTTTCAATAGCTTTTACCACTGCATCTTTAACCTGATATGCACTCATTTCCGGTTGAAGATCGTATGTAGGAACTTTAGGTGAGGGTATTAATATCCTCTCTTCATTGGGAAAAACTTCTTCCCTGCCCCCGGAAAAGAAAAAGGTAACATGGGCATATTTCTCTGTTTCTGCTATCCGCAACTGCCTTTTACCTGCTTCTGAAACAATTTCTCCTAAAGTATTGGTAACATTTTCTTTGGGATAAATCACATGAAGCCCTTTAAATGTAGCATCATAAGGTGTCATGGTACAATAATACAATGGTATCATCTTCATTTCATGTTCTGGCATGTCTTTTTGAGTGAGAACAATAGTCAGTTCTTTGGCCCTGTCATTTCTGAAATTAAAAAATACAATAACGTCTCCTTCTTTTACAGACCCTATTGAGTTACCTGCTTTATCCACTACCACAA
>DAINPM010000044.1:13783-18895 GCA_036743455.1 Bacteroidales bacterium
GTCATATCACACAGATAATACAAATGCTTATCCATAGAATGGACACCACCGTCTGAAAGCAATCCCATGAAATGTACCTGCTTATCATTATCCCTGGCATAGGCAAATGCATCTGTAAGAACCTTATTATTCTTTATTTGTCCGTTCCTGCATTCAATATTGATCTTCACCAGATCCTGATAGACTATTCTGCCTGCACCAATATTTAGATGCCCAACTTCCGAATTGCCCATCTGCCCGTCAGGTAAGCCTACATTTTCTCCCGAAGCAAAAAGCCTTGAATTCGGATATGTCTTTAGCAGATGATCTATATTTGGTGTCGGCACGTTGCTGATTACATCAGATTTTGAACCATCTCCAATTCCCCAGCCATCAAGTATCATTAACAGAACCTTCTTATTCATCATTGTTTTTTAGTATTACATTTTCGTAAACAAATAAATATATACTCTTGTTCGGAGTATTTTGAAAAACAGCAAATTTAGGGAAAAATCCTGCTCTGGCAAGAAAGATCTTATTTAATCTCTCTTATCCTGATATTGTAATTATTTTCAGGGACCGTAGCTTCAAATTCTATATCTTTTCCTACAAATGCTATCCATTCTTCGAGAGAAAAATTTCTCGTGACCAGTTCACGGACATCTCTTGCGAGAATATCGTTGGTCGTTCCCCGGCTCTTAAGATTATCTGTACCTCCCGTTGTTCCCGTCACAATTACCTGTCCGTCAGGGCTGAACTCTATGGTTACCACTATTCCGTTATTATCATCAAAATCGATTGGCAGGGTTCTTAGATCGTTTGTGTTCCATATTTTTACAGAACCATCATTGGAAGCTGTGGCTAATTGTGAGAATTTACTGTTAAAACGTATATCGTTCACTCCGGATGAATGAGCTTTAAATTCCGATATTACCTCTCTGGAGGATATATCCCACAGCTCAAAATACCCATCGGTATATCCGACAGCCAATATATCAGCGTCAGGTTTGAATCTGACAGCTTTTATCTTTCTGTCTGCCGACTCAATCCGGAAATTTTGTGAAACATCTGAAGGATCCCATACAACCACTTTACCTTCTTCATTCAGCCCTGCCATATAACTATTGTCGGCCGACATATCGATGGAAGTAATCTTACCCAAACCCTCCGAGACTTCAATTGAAGATCTTGTGTTCAGATCCCACCTTAGTACTTTTCCGTCATCAGATGCAGAGTACAGATATCTGCTGTCATATGAGAATATAAGTGATCTGACAGGTCCGTTATGTCCTTTCAGATCATAGGCAATTCCATTATCTTTTAAGGGTATCATCTTAATCCCTGAATTCTGTGAACCTGAAGCCAGCCATCCGGCATCAGGGCTTATACTCAATACATTTATAATTTCTGAACCTGAATACATAATCTGTAAACTCTCGTTAGACTTATCAAGACCCCACCTCATTATTTTTCCGTCAGAACCTGCCGTAAAGAATTCTCTGCTCCCGGGCACAAATGCTATACTGTTTATTCCGGATGCATGACCGGTAAAACTTCTGTAACTATCGTTTTCATATGTTTTGGCAATATTGTACAGACCTTTATAGATATCTGCATCATTCTGATCTCCCCCATTACGGCTGTTGAAAAGATATCCCTGATAAGCGAGCAGAGCCTGGAGTTCTCTTTCATCAGGCACAAATAATGATTTCATAGCCAAAGCTTTTCCGAGTGAAACCATTCTTTTTCCGACAGCAACATCTCTTTCCCCTTCGATTGTCTGCATTTTTTTTTCTGCTTCCAAGCTTGCATGTTCTGCTATCATTCTGCGGTTTTCTGCAATATCTTTCTGATACAATATCTCTGCCTCTCTTTCTCTGGCAGCCATGATATCTGAATCGGCTGTAACCAGTTGTAAACGTGAAGCAATAGCAACTCTTTCTGAAGCTCTTGCATGTTCAATGGCTGCTTCTCTCTGCCGCAAAGCATCCAGCCGGAGACTCTCATTATTCTTTTTCTGTATAAAGGAATTTATAAACAATATCAGTGAAATGAGCATGGCCGCTCCAAAAACAGAGGCAATAATCCTGCTCCTTCTTACTCTCTTTCTCTGCTTCAGAAACCTGGTCCGTTCCTCTTCTTCATAAGCTTTCTCACTGGTCCTCAGGTACGCCATAACTCTCTCATAAGCCGGATCATACCTTTCTGCCCATTTCAGGTTTGGCTTTTGTGTCTCCCTCCAGTTAATGGCGACCTGCAGTTCAGATCCCTGTAAAAGAGTAGTTTTGCCCTGCTGATACATGGCAGAAGCTTCCGACAGTTTCCTATACACCCTGACACTTACCGCCTCATCTTCTATCCATTCCTTAAGTCTGCCCCATAAGCGCATTATGCTCTCATGCGACAGATCAACAACAGAATTATCATTAATTTTTATATTACTACCCGGAATAAGAAATGATCTGGATGGGATCCTGAACTTATCGATAACCTCTTTCAGTTCCTGGTCTGAACATTCTATTATTGCACGAAGAGCTGAAAAAGTCTGTGGGTTCCTTATATTACGGTTTTCGCTTCCTTTGCCGGTTATGGCCCTGAACAATCTTGAACAGATAATCCTGCCCTTTTCAGATAATTCATTATAAGCTTCATCAGCATGACGTGAAATAGCACTACTCAGTGTTCCGGCGAGAAAATAGTCTGTCATATCTATTGGTCTGCCTTCCCCTTTGTTCTCCATCCAGCAGGAAAATGTTCTCATCATCAGATGCTGAAGTACGGGAAGCTGATCATGCTGTTCTCCCAGATTATCCAAAATGGTATTAACAAGGTCCGGATCAATATAAGCTCCCGCCAGCCTGACCGGGTTTTCAATAACCTCTCTGTAATGATCCCTGGTCATACGAGGGATAAGGAAGTTACTGTTGTTCATTATTTCAATAAGCTCATGAAACCTGGCACATTCTCCTATATAATCGGAACGTACTGATAATATTACTGAAATATCAACTTCTGTTTGTTTAACAGCACTTGTAAGCAGTCCGGCAAAAATAACGGCATCTTCATAGTCTTGTTCCCTTATCCGGCCGGAAATGTTACGAAAAACCTCCTCAAACTGATCTACAAAAATAAGCACTCTTCCTCCCGGTTTTATCATCAGACTCCTGGATGCAGTTGCAATCCAGTTCTTATTATCTTTCAGATGAGAAATAACCGCATCATCGGCATTATTTACATGCTGTTCCCCCAGAATAGACCCTGCAAAACCGGCAGAAAGATTCTTAAGGGGATTATTACCGGGAGTCATACGTATTATCTTCAGTGGAGGTTCTCCCTTTTTCTGCCTGCTTATCAATTCCGGTACAACACCAGAGTTAACAAGGGATGATTTGCCGCTTCCTGAAGCCCCAAAAACAGCAACAAACCTGTTAAGATTTAATTTCCTGATTATTTCCAGACTTTCATCCTTACGACCGAAAAAACGGTCACTCTCCTCCTGTGTAAAAGGTCTGAGCCCCGGAAATGGATTAATAATTTCTCCTGATGCGGCTGATATCATATTTCTCAGATAATATTATTTCAAATTGATGTTATCTGTAATCATCTTTCATGCTCATCAATATACTTAAATAACTCAAAGGTCTTTTCAGGACAAAGACAATGAAAAGCTTCAACTGCTTCAAGAGGTAAAATGTAGAACCCATCATTCACACAACCTGAAATTTTGTTGAACAGGGTTTCATTGTCTCCGTTATTTATAACAACGGCCTCAACATCTGAATCCTTTGCCGGACAATTCCAGATCAAACATTTTTTTTCTGTATCCGAAAGAATTAAATCCTTTTTATAGATCATACGGGCAGCAAGAGATAACAGATCTTCCTGATAAATACCAGTGAACAAAGAGGAAAGAAACAGTGTTTTTTCATATATCATTCCGTTCTGAACAATATCTTGTGATATGATCCTGTTAAATTTATTTACAGAATTCTTATCCACTCTTTTCATTATAGATCCATAATTCTTATTACCTGATCTTAGAATAAGCCTGAAAGCTTCTTCCTGAAGCACTTCTTCGGGACTGAAAAACAATGCAATAACAGAATCTGTGAGAAACTGTTCTGTTATCTTATCCATATTATGAAGAATACATGCTTTTGTCCATATACTTATAGTATTGTAATCACTATTGATAATGTAGTCATTCAACTTCTCCATATCAGGGATCTCTACAGGAAAATATCTTTGCATTTTTCTCAGTTTTACCTTATCGGATCCTGACATAAATTTCCCTGTAAATTTACCGGCCGGTCCAAGAATAATATGAGAAATATTATTGAGTTGTTTTTCTGAGAAGCCTTCAAAAACAGATTTGCCATTTTCCTCTCCCTGAAGATAAGGTACAAAATGATCAAAAGCTACTATCCCTGCATAGAATTCTCTCCAGCGTTTATACTCCTGGTCAATGACATCCTTAAGCCTGCTTTGATCATTTTTTAATAAACAAAGTTTTAAAGCCAGCAGTCGTGTCATTATTTCTGCAGTTTTCAAAAGCAGGGAAGAAAGACGTTTGTTATCCTCAGATGATAAAATAATTCCAGAATCCTTAAGATAAACGACAGCATCCTCTTTTATTTTTCTTGAAGCTGACCAGAGCAACTCAAAACAAAAAGAATGATTTCTTTCAGATTTATTTTTGTTCAATAAGCGCAGGATATTTCTGCATAGCTGTACATTACCGGAGTTTTTAAAAAAGAACTCAATCAACTCATTATGCGCTTCTTCCCCAAATTCAAGCAGAACATCTGATGCGTAGACCTGTAGGCCGGTCACAGACAGGTATTCACAAACCTCAGGTATCATTGAGGCTATTTTGAATTTGCCTATCAGAAACAATCCCAGCCTTTTTGCTTCTTCCTGCTTTTCTTTAAGAAGTCTGAGTATTACTGCAGTCTGAGGAGACCTTGTCCCACTTAGAATTATTTTGGCTGATTGAATAATATCATGTTTATCATACAGATCAGCTGTCCTCCCTTCTATCTCTAAAAAACCATCTTTATCAGCATTTTCCACAATACAGGAAGCTCTCTGCCGTACTCCCTCATCAAAAGCAGAGTTGGTAACTATATTTTT
>DAINPM010000045.1:0-18602 GCA_036743455.1 Bacteroidales bacterium
TACTTTGGTTAATGATCGTCTATATATCTTGGATAGAGGGATTAATAGAAAAATCTTTATTTTCGATTGTGAGGGGCATTATTTAGGTAGTGTTGGCAACTATGGTAGAGGCCCAGGAGAGTTTATTGGCCTAGTTGACTTTATAATCGACGATAAAAAAGGTCAGCTTTGGGCACTAGATGCTGAACAAAGAAAGGTACTGATTTTTAATTTGCAAAATGGTAAATTTTTAAATGATTTTAAGATTCATTTCTTATCGACTGATTTCGAAAAACTTGATGACAATACATTATCATTTTATTCAAAGTTCCCTCAAGTAAATTCAAGAAAAAGTTATTCAATAGCAATAATGAATTTGAAAGATAAATCTTATAAGTGGTTTCTTGAACAAGACGAATACGACACACCTCTAAGTGGTTCCTATGCAATTTCCCATTCGACTAATACTTACTATGCCCCGTACCTAAAGGACATTGTTTTTCGGATTACGAAAAATGGAGTTGAACCAGGAATTACATTTGATTTTGGGCAGAACAAAATCCCTAGAGAAAAAATTAAGAATACACATGGTAATACTCTAGAAATAATTGAACTTCTGGAAAAAGATGAAAAAGGTTGGGCATATGGAATTGAAAATGTTTTTGAAACAGATCAATTTATAACCTTTAATTTAAAGCTAGAGCGAAGCCATTTAATGGTGATTTACTCAAAAAGTTCAGCTAACTATTACTATGGCAATCGTTATGAAGGTGGACTTGAGATATTCAGATTAATAAGTAATATTGCGGTTAATGATAATCAGTTTTTTGGTGTTATTAACGCATATTTTTTTGAAAGAGCTGAAAGAAAAATAATGGAACAAGAGGATATTGAATTGATACGTGAATATCGCCAAGCATTAGATGCCCTTTCAGATGAATCAAACCCTATAATTATTTCAATTGAATATAATAATTTTTAAAAATGAAGTATTTAACTCCATTTGCAATATTTATATTATTTATTTTAACAATTATTAGCTATATTAAGATAAAAACGACATCCAACAAATTAGAAGAATATAAAATACTGAACATAGTTCTTCAAAATGATTCAGAAAATTATTTAAGTTCTCTAATGAATCATTCTAAAAGCGAAACATTCAAAAATATCCAACCTGTTTATCCTGAGAAGAAAAAAGAGTTTGAGAAACTGGCAGATAGTCTAAAAGAGACAGATAATCCCGTGCTGGTTCTGGTAAGGTTAAAAAGTAATTAGTATGCCTACATCATTCTTTAGACTCCAAAGTAGCGGATAATTCTAATCTGCCTTCCTGAATTTTCCCATTTTTGTCGATTTCTGCACATTTTTGTCCGTTTTTGCCTGTTTTTGCTTATGACTGACTCATAGTGATTTACTAAATTAGCTGTGATAATCACCCTCCTACTAAATATAAACAGGATGATACTAATCAGGAAATATCAACCGAAAAAAATTCAAGTGTATGACAATTTGAAAACTGAAAGAAAAGGGCAGGGGTTTTACACTGAGCTCTACGCTCTGCGCTCTGAGCCCGCAGCCCCTGCCCGGACCTTTCCAAAACAGAAAGGGGGTGTACTCATGCGAAGATAGTACTTATTCATGACCACGGTTATGACCTTTGAAAAGATAAATAAGGAAAATTCAGAAAAAGTATAACATAAAAATTGTATTATGAAAAAACTTGGAAAATTACTAATCAATCCTGCGAAGCTAATAAAGAATGATGAGCTAGTTACTTTAAGAGGAGGTTATGAGGGAGCAAATTATGCTGAATGCAGAAAGTGGTATTATGACAGTATTATTACCCTTGGATTTGTTTGTGTGTCTAATTGTAGTGACCAGGTTGCAAAGGATAAATGTATAGCAGAAGGATATACAGAGACAGATTTTGCAATTTGTCGCGACTTATCCTGTGGATAATTCATCAATTCTTGTGAATTTATCATATGGGTTGAAAAGCAATATTGAGTATTCAAATGGTCGATAAATTTCAATTATCGTTATTCATTTCTACAGAAGATAGGACTAATATTGTAAAAAGCCAGGGAGTCCCATTTCATAAACTCCCTGGTTTGTAGAATTATGGCGCTAAATTTTTTCATGGGCAACTAGTTTAACTACTATACTTAGTTTAATATTTAATATGCCAAGTGAATTGATAAAGAGTTTAAACGAATAAACAAACAAAAATTTGATTAGGTTTCTCTCAATCTTTAAAACTAATTAATTATCAACAATAATTCTGTTTGACGGATGAAAACAATACATCAGTTTTATTTATTAATGCTTCTTCTTTCCTCTTTACTAATGAGCTGTAAAAACTCAAATCCTGTTCCTACCATACCCATAACGACGATGGTGGTTTATGATTTGAAAGTATTATCAGAGAAGACGACTATAAAATTATCTGATTTAGGGGCAATGAACATTCAATACATACCTTTGGAAACTAGTGAAAAAAGTGTTATACAAAGGATTGAGAAAATAATCAGTAGTGAGAATTTCTTTATTACACAATATTCCAAAGACGTTAATTTGTTCCGGTTCAACGGCACTTTTGTCACCAAAATTGGAACGATTGGGAGGGGTCCAAATGAATTCACAGTTGCCAGCTGTGTTGGAATTAATCCGCAGAATGAAACAATATATTTAATTGATGGCTGGCAACAAAGATTTTTGGTCTATTCTAATAATGGCAAATTTATCAGAACCTTTAAATATCCTGTTCGTGCTGCTGTAGATTTCAAGTTTACAGAGGGTGGAATCCTCTGTTATAATAAAAACACTTTTTTCAATATTGATGCCAGTTTCATTTTGATAGACACAGTTGGCCAGATTATTAAAAGTTATCCAAACAAATATCATTGGATTGGAAACTTCCCCACCTTAGCCTTTGATTGCGAAAACATTTTCTACAATTATGGGACACATCTTATAAACAAGGAAATATACTGTGACACTTTATATACATACATAAATAGAGATTTTGAACCTTATGCTATCATCGACATTAAGAAAGAACTACGTATTACACCAGAAGTAAGATCAGAATCTGATGGAATAATTATAATTCAAAATTTTATAAATCCATGGAACTTATTCGAATTTGGTGATTACATATATTATGAATTTAGTTTACCCCAAAATGGTAAAGTTGAAAGATTATGTTTTATTGGTTCAAAAAAGAAGAAATTTCAAGCTTTAATTAATTCGAGTCAAGGGCTAATCAACGATCTGGATATGGGACCCGACTTTTTGCCAAAGACAACAAAAGATGATAATACAATTATCGGATGGGTAGATGCCCAGAAACTTAAAGCTCATGTTGCCTCAGAAGCTTTTAAAAATTCCACCCCTAAATACCCTGAAAAGAAAAAAGAACTAGAAAAGCTCGCTGCGAGTCTGAAGGATACTGATAACCCTGTTTTAATGTTAGTAACCCTTTAGAGATAGATACGGAGACCGGGAATTTATGTGTCCATCGTCTATGCCAACGAAAAATTTAGTCATAAAAACTACTCTTTTAGTAAAATCTTGTTTAAATTTATACTCAGTAATTATATTTATCTGTTAGTCAAGCTAAAATGAACGTCAGAATCTTTCCTGTTTTTTTATTTATAACAGCAGTATTCTTTTCCTGCAAACCCAAATCAACAGAAAACCTCGAAGAGATGGCCCGCCGCTCTTCACGTCCCGAAGCCGTGCTGGTGAAAACCGTTAAGCTCGAACCTTCTACTTTCTACCATGAGCTCATCAGCAACGGTAAAGCCTCTTCTTCTCAGAAAGCTGTGGTCCCTTTTAAAGTGAACGGCATTATCAAAGAACTCCACATCAGGAATGGCCAGAAAGTTAATGCAGGAGATCTCCTCGCTGTTATTGAAGACTTCGATTATAAAACAAAGCTTCTACAGGCACAACAGGGTCTCGAAAAAGCCGAAATCAACTTTAAAGACGATCTTCTCTCTAACTATTACACTTCCGATACAACAGGACTTTCACAGGCTAAGATAAAGATCTCACGTATCAGGAGCGGAATCAATGATGCAATCACTTCTCTCGAAGTGGCACGATATAACTTCAATAACACTCGTATCTATGCACCCATTAGCGGTGTGGTCGCAAACCTCGAAGCGCTTCAGTGGAATCCATCCCAGAATTATAAAAGCCTCTGTACCATAATCTTCGACGAGGTGATGAACGTCGAATTCCCGGTAATCGAATCGGAATTCAGCTTTATCAGCAAAGGCATGCCTGTCGGTATCATCCCTTTCATTAACGACAGCACTGTTATTAACGGAACAATTTCCCAGATCAACCCCCAGGTCGACGAGACCGGAATGGTTAAGGTTAAAGCCGAATTCAGTAATAACGGCAGGCTCATCGACGGCATGAACGTGAAGGTGGTTATCCGGAAACCTGTTCCAAACCGGCTGGTGGTACCCAAAGAAGCTCTCGTAATACGTCAGGGGAAAGATGTGATCTTCGTCCGCCAGGACTCTCTTGCAATTTGGAGATATGTTACTGTTGAATTCGAGAACAGCACGAGCGTTTCGGTGAAGGATACTCCTGACGGGATCCATGCCGGCGATCTGGTGATCATTACCGGAAATGTAAATCTTGCACACGAAACTATAGTAAGGGAGGAATGAATAAAGAACCTCATTATAGTTCTTTCCTGTCCACATTTACTGTCAACATACTCTTCGTTATGCTGATCATTGTCGGTGCGGCAATGATCCCTTTACTCTCCCTTCAGCTTAATCCTACCCGTTACCTGCCTTCTCTTACAATCTCGTGGAGCTGGCCCGAAGCTCCTGTGCGCGTTGTTGAACAGGAGGTCACAACTGCCCTGGAAGGTGTTCTGTCAACTGTGACAGGAGTTAAAAAGATCTCTTCATCAACCTACAACGATGGAGGAAGGATAACTGTTGAGTTTGATAAAGATGTCAATCTGAGGGCAAAAAGGTTCGAGGTGGCTTCTCTGCTAAGAGAATCGAGAAAAAGACTCCCTGAAAGAGTATCCTACCCCGTCATCAGCATGAATATGCCCTCGAACCAATCGGGCTCTGTAATCCTTAGCTTTCAGCTGAACGGGAATGCAAGTCCTGCGTATATATACGACCTTGCTGAAAAACTTATAAAACCGGCTGTTGCTGTTGTCGAAGGTGTCTATGATGTCAATATCTATGGTGCCACACCGCAACAGTGGGAGTTGATCTATGACCAGCAGAAATTATCATCCCTGGGAATAAATCCTTCGGTCATCAACGGCTCAATAAGTAATTACCTGCTGGAGACGGAACTTGGAGGTGCTGCGGAAACCGGAGCGGGAGGCTCTGAAAAGAGAACCTATCTTACTCTTGACGGAAATAATTCAAGTTCCTTTCACTGGGAGGACATTCCTGTGGCAAAGGTATCGGGAAGGATAATTCATCTGGGTGATGTCGCCGGAGTACGGCTTAAAGACCAGAGGCCTCAGAGCTATTACAGGATAAACGGGCTTAATACGGTTAATATCAATGTAAGCGCTGGGAGAAACGTAAATAATATAAAAGTTGCGGAAGATGTAAAGAAAGTAATCGGGAAGATAAGGGGCGAACTGCCTCCTGCTTACACGATAAGGACATCTTCCGATACTACCGTATATCTTAAAGAGGAGATAACGAAGAATATTTTCCGTGCTGTGCTTTCAGTTATTCTTCTCCTGCTTTTTGTTCTTGCCATCAGCAGGGAGTTTAAATACTTGCTGATCATCACCATCAGTCTCGTTGCCAATATCCTTATAGCCTTCATCTTTTATTACTTCTTTAAGCTTGAGATCCATCTATATTCCCTGGCGGGCATAACAGTGTCATTTGGCATCATCATCAACAACACCATTGTTATGGTCGACCATATCAGGTTTCAGAAGAACCGGAAGGTGGGGATTTCTCTTCTCGCAGCCACACTCACGACCATCGGGGCGCTGATCGTGATCTTCTTCCTTGATGAAGCCTCCAGGGTCACCCTGGCCGATTTCGCTGCTGTTGTTATAATAAATCTTTCTGTCTCACTTGGAGTTGCACTGGTTTTTATCCCCTCGCTGATTGATAAGATAGGTCTCGCTCCAAAGTTCAACCCGAGGATCATAAGGAGAAAAAGGAGAGTTGCAAGGTTTTCAGGGGGATACCTTAAAGTCATAGGTTTTATAATCAAATACAGGGTGGCGTTCATAATAGCTGCCATCCTGGTGTTTGGCCTGCCTGTTTTTTACCTTCCCGATTCCCTTCCGAAAGATACACGCAACCAGGTTAAGGATGAGGATCGTACCGGCTGGCAGCGATTCTATAACAAAACCCTTGGCAACAGTAAATATGTTCAGGATATTAAGCCGGTGGTGAACAAGGTGCTTGGAGGGACTTTCAGGCTTTTCAATGAAAAGGCCAGGAACAGCAGGTTCTATTATTACAGCGGATCTGAAGAAGTGCAAAGGACGAAACTGACAGTCAACATCGGTCTCAGTGAGGAAGGGCTTACAATTGAGGATCTTAATACAACATGTGCCGGACTTGAAAATATGCTGGCCGGCTATGATGAAACAGATATGTTTATAACAAGCATCTATGGCGCTGAGGATGCCACCGTCTCAATCACATTCAAACCGGAGCACGATTTTACGATCTTTCCGTATATATTGAAGATCAGGATCGAAGACTATATGAACGGTATAGGAAGTTATCATGCTTCGGTCTATGGTGTCGGGAAGGCCTTCAGCAACCAGGTTTACAGCGACTATATCCGGACATCCTATTCAGTTATAATGAAAGGGTATAACTATGATGAGCTGTATGCTTATGCCGAAGATCTGCGGGAAAGGCTTATCATAAGCGGAAAAGGCAGGATAAAGGAAGTCTATCTGCTCGGAGCACAGGAGAGAGGATATATAATTGGCAATACCAGGAAAACGTATCGTAACATGTTGGGAATGGATAAATATATGCTTGCAGAGAACGGATCGGATATAGCATCGGCATACGGTGAAGCAAGGAGATTCTCACGGGGAACCACCTCTCTTCAATCAGCCTATATAGATGGTATAAGCGCTCCTGTCAGTATAAAATCCATGCAATCTGAAACCTACGATTACTGGAGCCTGAATAATTCACCCCTGACTACTGCATCCGGCCAGTTTGTTAAGTTGAAGGACTTCTCAAGTGTCAACAGGGAGGTATCTGATGCAACAATAAGCCGTGAGGATCAGCAATATATAATCACCGTAGGTTATGATTTTATCGGTAATTATGAGCTGGGAAGACTCATTCTCGACAGGAATATTGATGAAACCAGCGCTCTGCTGCCACTCGGCTACACTGCCCGCAGTGGTTCCTATTCATATTCATGGGATCAGAACAGGACAAATTATTATCTTATCTTCCTGGTCATCCTGATCATTTATTTTATCTGTGCCATATTGCTCGAATCCTTCAAACAACCTTTTGTGGTGATCAGCCTGATACCATTTTCATTTATCGGTGTATTTGTTACATTCCAGGTCTTTAATATCGGCGTTGATGAAGGTGTCTTTGCAGCGATGATACTATTATGCGGTATCGTTGTTAATGCAACTCTGTATATATTGAATGATTATAACAGCCTCAGGCGTCGCAGACCCTTACTGCCTGAACGTATCGCATACATAAAGGCTTTCAATACCAAGATCATACCTATACTTCTTACTATCCTTGCTACAATTATAGGATTAATACCATTTCTCCTTACAGGAAGGGATGAAAGGTTCTGGTTTGCTCTGGCTGCCGGCACAATAGGCGGACTATTGTTCAGTATGATAGGATTGCTGGTGTATCAGCCGATTATGCTCAAGAAAATAAGTCATGCAGGTCATGCAAGTCGTGCAGGTCGTGCAAGTCAGGGTGATAATGAATGATTTTTGTTAATTAAAACTCGTGCTAATGGGAACAATTAAAAATTTTGAAGATCTGGCAGTCTGGAAGATGGCCAGGGAATTGGTAAACCAGGTTTATAAAGATTTCAGGGCATGCAGGGATTTTGGTTTCAGGGATCAGATTCTCAGGGCAGGAATATCGATCATGAACAATATCAGCGAAGGTTTCTGCCGTGGCAGTGATGCAGAGTTCAGACAATTCCTGAATGTTTCCAAAGGCTCTGCAGGGGAAATAAAAAATATGTATTATATCGCAGAGGACCAACGATATATATGTAATGAAGATGCCGTATTAAGAAGAAACAAATCTCAACAACTGATTAATAGTTTAAGTAGCTTTATAAAATATTTAAAACCAAAAAGCAAATAGACCTGCAAGACCTGCACGACCTGCACGACTTGCAAGACCTGCACGACAATTAATATTATGGTAGGTTTTCTGATAAAACGCCCCGTCGCCGTAATAATGACCTTCCTGGCATTATTGCTTCTGGGAATTGTGGCTTCGAACAAGCTGCCTGTATCCCTGATGCCGGATATTGAAATACCCGAGATAACAGTCGCTGTCTCGAGGCCTGATGTAAGCGCCCGTGAGCTTGAAAATACCGTTGTAAGCATCCTGAGAAGAAACCTCCTCCAGGTTCCGGGACTTGATAAGATTGAATCGGAATCACGAAATGGCAGTGCACTTATCCGCCTTACATTCAAATTCGGTAATGATATCAACCTGGCATTCATGGAAGTGAACGAGAAGGTCGACGGAGCATTGAACAACCTGCCCCGTGATCTTGAGCGGCCAAGGATCATTAAGGCCAGTGCCACCGACATACCAGTCTTTATGCTAAATCTGACTCTTGCCGACAGCCTTGCCGGTGATGAAAAATTTATGGAACTCAGCAGTTTTGCCGAAACGGTGATAAAAAAGAGGATCGAGCAGCTTCCTGAAATAGCTATGGCAGATATAACTGGTCAGATCAAAAGGGAGATATATATTGATCCTGATGAAAAGAAAATGCTCAGTCTCGGGATATCGGATAATGATATAACCAATGCTGTTCAGATAAACAATATCACAATAGGCAGTATTCTTGTCAAGGATGGAAAATATCTCTATAACCTTGAATTCAGCTCTTATCTAAAAGAGCTTGATGATGTAAGGAACATCTATATAAAAGCCGGAAACAGGATACTGCAAATAAGAGATATAGCTGATGTGGGCATCAGGCAGGAAAGGCCGAGGGGATTATATTATTCAAATGGCAAGAGGGCAATCGCCCTGGCTATTATCAAGGAATCGACATCAAAGATGGCTTCCCTGGAAGAAAAGATGACGGAGATGATCGAAATCTTCAGAACAGATTACCCACAATTGGAGTTTGAGATCTCACAGAACCAGACCCGCCTCCTTGATTATTCGTTATCGAATCTCAAGCAGAGTCTGCTGGCAGGAGGCATCCTGGCATTCCTGCTTATGTTCTTCTTCCTGAAAGATGGGAAATCTCCAATGATAATCGGTTTCAGCATCCCCGCCACACTCGTTATCAGCCTTCTCTTTTTCTACCTGGTGGGTTTGTCAATAAACATTATTTCACTTGCCGGGCTGATCCTCGGAATAGGGATGATGATAGATAACTCAATAGTGGTCATTGAGAATATTACCCAATGGATAGACCGAGGTCTTTCACTCCCTGATGCCTGTGTAAAAGGAACCAATGAGATTATTACACCTCTTATTTCATCTGTTCTGGTAACATGTGCCGTTTTTATCCCGCTAATCTTCCTGAGCGGTATTTCAGGAGCTCTCTTCTATGACCAGGCAATTGCCATAGTGATAGGTCAGGGTGTTTCACTTTTTGTGGGCATCACGCTGCTCCCGACGATTTATTATCTTCTTTACAGGAATGGCAAGGAAGGTTTGCTTACAAGATTTGTGAAGAAGATAAGTCTGAAACATCTCGAGGACAGGTATGAGGGCGGTATGAACTTCTTCTTCAGGTACAGGACAGCGACCATGGTTTCATTCGGGGTGATAATCCTGGTAATGATATGGTTCCTTGTGACAATGGAAAAGGAAAAATTCCCTGCCGTGCGACAGGATGAACTAGTTGTCTCGGTCGACTGGAATGAAAATATTGATGTTCATGAAAACCTTACAAGGAACATGAGGATGCTGGAAGCCAATGGGAATATGGTAACCCAGTCAAATTCATTCATCGGCGAACAGCAATTCCTATTTAACAGGGATTATGACCAGTCATACACCCAGTCGAAGATCTACATAAAGGCCGGGAGCTACAGCCAGCGGGAAACTATTCAAAAGAACTGTTACAGGTTCATAAGGGAAAACTATCCCAATGCCCTTGTAAACATTGCTGCACAACAGAATATCTTCGAGAAGATATTTGAAGCTTCGGAAACGCCCCTTGTGGCTGAAGTAAGCCTGATGAAAGAGAAAGAGGTACCTCCTGTTGAAACCATGACAGGAATAACGGATAAGATGCGTGAGCGATGGCCTGATGCAGGTATTTCATATCCACCACTGGAAGATAAGATCCATCTGAAAATTGAACCCGACAGACTGATGCTCTACAATATTGATCCTTCAACACTCTATACTACACTTAAAACATCTCTTAACCAGAACAGCATCGGCGACCTGAGAGCTTCATATGAACTTCTTCCTATTGTACTGTCAGACCGGGAGAAGCAGGTGAGTGAAATAATCTCATCAGGGGATGTGTTGAGCAGGACAGGGCAATATATCCCTGTAAAGGAGGTTGTCAGTATAAAGCACGTCTATGACTATAAAACTATTAAAGGAGGTATGAATGGTGAGTATGTTCCTGTTAACATGAATATTGAGACCAATAAGCCTTCTGCGGTGACTTCTGAAATCAGGAATATAGTTACAGCGGACCAGTCTCTCATGGTTGGATTCAGCGGTTCACTGATTACAGGCCAGAGGCTTTTCCGTGAGCTGGCGATAATACTTGTTGTGGCTCTCCTGCTTCTATACTTCATTCTTGCTGCTCAGTTTGAATCTCTGACACAGCCGTTGATCGTTCTCCTGGAAATACCTATCGACATTGCGGGTGCCCTGCTGCTGGTGAAACTGTGGGGAGGAACGATCAACATTATTACCATGATCGGGCTTATCGTCATGTCCGGGGTAATAATAAACGACTCGATCCTGAAGGTTGATACAATAAACAACCTGAGGGCAGAAGGGCTTGGTCTGAAAGAGGCGATTTATACCGGTGGTGCACGAAGGTTAAAACCGATCATAATGGTGGCAATGGCTTCTCTTCTGTCGACAGCACCGATATTATTCAGTCATGGGATGGGATCGGAACTGCAGCGGCCTATGGCTCTGGCTCTGATTGGAGGGATGTCGCTGGGAACTGTGGTCAGTCTGTTCTTTATTCCTCTTGCTTATTGGTATATTTACAGGAAGTCAAAGTAAAATTCTCGACCTGCACGACATCAGAACAAACCAGTTACTGAGCTCTGAGCCAAACCTTCACTGAAGCTTCGGTTTGCAAAGCCTGTTCCCTGCTCCGCCCACCGACCTCGTCGGACGAAGCCCCGAGAGCTCGGGGGCGAAGTCAGAAGTTTTAACGTAGGCGGGTGCTCTGCGCAAAATACCCCCTTCCTGAATTTTCCCATTTTGGTCGATTTCTGCACTCATATCTCACCTCTCACTACTCACTACTCACCACTTTTTCTTCTCGCAAACTCGGAAAATATCACCGAAGCAGCCATACCGACATTTAAGGAGTCTATACCGGGCAATGCTCCTCCTGATCCCGGTATCATTATCCTGACGGTGATATATGGTATCAGCTCATCAGAAATACCTTTCGATTCATTTCCCAGGACCAATATTCCGTTAGGTTCAAGTTTGCATGAGTATATCGATTCACCTTCCATGACTGCACCGTAGATCCTGAGATTATTTTTCCGGGCGGAAGCCAGGAAAACCTTCAGGTCTGTATAAAATACATTCACATGAAGTATTGCACCCATGCTTGCCTGTATGACCTTAGGGTTAAAAATATCCACACAGTCGGGGGAACAGTATATGTTTTTTATCCCGAACCAGCCAGCAGCCCTGATAATGGTGCCAAAATTTCCCGGGTCCTGAACGGTGTCAAGGACAACTGTAAGTTCTTTATCAGGGATTGAAGGATCAGGTTTGGCCTCCGGCATTTCGACAACTGCAAGAGCATTATGAGGAGTCTTCAGTGAGCTTATTTTCTTAAGATCATCATAACTTGCCTGTATTATTTCCGATATATCCTGCTTCATGGGAAGGGGGATCGAATTCAGAAATTCCGGTTTTCCCACCAGCATCCTTACAGTGACATTTGCAGCAAGAAATTCTCTTACCATCTTGTCACCTTCAATAACAAACAGTCTTTCCTCCTCGCGAACCTTCTTTTTCTGGAGGGAGATTATGAAGTTTATTTTGGTTTTGCTCAGCATTTTGTTTGTTTCTGTTTAAAGTTTATGGTTTAAAATTTAATGTTTACCAGCAACCTTAAAAAACCCACCCCTAACTCCTCCCAGGAGGGGAACCTTAAAACCAGCAACCAGCAACTAGCAACCAGCAACTAGCAACCCGCAACACTCTTTCGCTAAAGCTTCAGAGTGCAAAGCCTGCAACCAAATATTTGATATATTTGCGTAAGTCATTCAACGCAAATTTTGAAAAAAATCAGGTCAAATAAAAATATATTTTTTCCTGGATCATTTCTGCTCACAGTGTTATTGCTGCTTGTTGTAACATCATGTAATCCACTAAAATATGTACCTGAAGGGGATACTCTGCTCGATGATACAAAAGTTATTGTAAGCAAAGACGAGATTAAAAAATCTGATCTGATGCCATATGTCAGGCAAAAGCCCAATAAAAAGATATTCGGAGCGAAATTTCATCTTGGCCTGTACAATATGTCAAATCTGGAAAAAGAGAAGTGGCCTCACTCATGGCTTAGGGAGATAGGAGAGGAACCGGTTATATTCGATCCGTATGCCACTGCAAAGTCGCGTGAGCAGCTTGAATCATATATTGCATCGAGAGGTTATTTTGACAGTGAGGTAATGGAGACGATAGAGACTGCCAACCGCAAGTCGAAGGTTTACTACAACGTAGATCTGAAAGAACCCTATACTATCAGGAATCTGTCCTACGATATCGCTGACACAACAATAAGGAAGCTGTGTTACCGCGATTCTGTGAACTGTCTGATTGAAAGAGGCAAGCCTTATGATGTGAATGTTCTGCAGAATGAACGAAACCGCTTTTCCCGGTTCATAAAGGAACAGGGTTATTACAGCTTTTCAGACGATCACATCTATTTCAATGTCGACAGTTCCCTGGGCAACAGGCAGGTCAATATAGTGTATGGAATCAGAAAATTTCAGACGCGCGATGCCGGTAACAGGATCATCGATGTGCCCCACTCAGTATACATGGTAAGAGATGTATATATATACCCTGACTTTGTCCCTAAAGATGCCCTTGAAGGTGGCGAAAAATATCGTGAAAGCCTTGATACGGTCTTCTACGAAGGTTATTATTTTATTTCCCCGGGCAGGAAACCCGACATCAAATACAAACTAATAATTCAGTCACTTTATATTAAGCCCGGAAGCATTTATAATGTAACCCGGACTGAAGATACACAGACACGTCTTCTCTCACTTAAGACTTATCGTCTGGTAAACATTTTTTACACTGAAGCGGGCGATCGCCCCGTGAAACCCGGTCAAAGAATGACTCTCGACTGCACCATACAGCTCACCATGCTTAGCCAGCAGTCGTTCAAGGTTGAGGTGGAAGGCACAAACTCAGCCGGTTTTCTCGGAGGAGCCCTTAACCTCATCTATCAGCATAAAAATCTTTTTCATGGTGCCGAACTATTTGATCTGAAGCTTAAAGGAGCCTATGAGGCTATCTCACAAAACGATACACTACGCAGTATACAGGAATACGGTATTGAAACGAGTCTGCGCTTCCCCAAATTTGTTCTGCCTTTTCTTGATAAGGAGAAATTTATAAAGGAACACAATCCCACTACCACTCTTCTTGCTGCCTACAACTGGCAAAACATGCCATTTTACACCCGTGCTATGGCGAATGCCACATTCGGGTATACATGGAGCGAGGGACTTTTTACTTCACATATTGTGAACCCTATCCAGTTAAACTGGGTCGATCTGATAACAATCGATGATCAGTTCAAAAAGCGGATCGATTCATCCTCCTACCTTGCATACAGCTACCGTGATGTTATGATAATAGGTGGTAACTATTCGTGGATATTCAGCAACCAGAAGATCCGTAAATCGAACGATTACTGGTTTATCAGGGTGAATGCCGAGGCCGCAGGTAATCTGGCATCCCTTGCCAGTAACCTGTTCGGGCTGGAGAAAACCGACGGGAGCTATAATTTGCTCGGACAACCTTTTGCCCAATATTTCAGGGCCGATATCGACATAAGGTACAATGTGATAATAAATGATGTCTCCTCCATTGTCTACAGGGGATTTGTGGGAGCCGGAATACCCTATGGAAACTCCTATGCCATACCTTTTGAAAAACAATACTTCGGAGGAGGTGCCAACGGTATAAGGGCATGGCAGGTAAGGTCGCTGGGTCCGGGTTCTTATGAACCTGAAGATAAGAGCTTTCTTAACCAGACGGCCGACATAAAGATCGAAGCCAACACCGAATATCGTTTTAAACTCTTCTGGATCCTCGAAGGGGCTTTGTTCCTTGATGCCGGTAACATCTGGTCATATAACAAGGATGAAAACCGTCAGGGAGCTCAGTTCAGACTAAATAAATTTTATGATGATATTGCAGTAGGCTCAGGGGCAGGATTCCGTTTCGACTTTGGTTTTGTCCTTATGAGAGCCGATATGGGAATAAAACTCAGAGATCCTTCGATAACGGATGGATCAAAATGGATAATGGCAAACAGGAATTACAGCTTCCGCGACGATCTTACATTTGTTATCGCAATAGGATATCCCTTCTGAAAAAACAGCAAAACTGTTTCCGGATGTCTGAGAGATTTACTAAATTGCAGTGTCTTACTGCATTTTTTATGAAATCTCCTTTTTTTGAACAGATCAAGGGTTGGTTTGGTTTTACACGGAGGGAAAGAAGATCAACATTTATCCTGCTTTTCATAATTTGTGTGGTCGCAGGACTCCGATTCATTGTTCCACCTCCGGAAGGTACAGTTGAGGCAGTTGCTCTGGAAGGATTTGTGAATATACAAGATACTGCCCTGAGAAAGGAAAAGGTGATCAGATACAGTAAGGTACCGTCTTCCCCTCCGGCACTAAAACCTCGCCCTGTTATCGAGCTCAACACCTGCGATTCCTCAATGCTGGAAGCTCTTCCGGGTCTGGGGCCGGTGCTTTCATCACGGATTATCAGATACAGGAATCTTCTCGGTGGTTACGTATCAGCGGAACAGCTCCGAGAAGTATACGGACTGAGTGATGAGACCTTTAACCTTATCAGTAAGCGGGTGACGGCGGATACTTCACTCGTTAGAAAAATCGAAGTCAACACGGCAGGCTACAGGGATATTATCCGTCTCCCGTATTTTACAAGGGAAGAGGTCTCAGCCATTCTTAAATACAGGGAATTAATGGGTAAAATAAGTGGCCCTGATGAGCTTGTGGAGAATAAAATAATTACGAAGGAGAAAGCGGAGAAGGTGAGGTTGTATATGGTGTACTGAATGTATGATTGAGAATTGAATTATTGGTTATGGGATAGTATAAAAATACCCCCATCCCGGCCTTCCCCCAGGGGGGAAGGAGAATTTACTTGTTAGATTTTCAATAAGAAAATTATGCGACGGTTGATAAATGAATCAAAGCATCATCATGGATCTATTTTAGCTATTAAGAGCAAAGCCAGGGACTTGCGTAAAGCTATGACATATTCTGAAATGAAGCTTTGGAAGAGATTGAGAGGAAGGAAACTGAAAGGTAGATTTTTCAGAAGACAACATCCATATGGGATGTATATTCTGGATTTTTACTGCTTCCAGGCAGATCTGGTAATTGAAGTGGATGAAGGGATCCACCGGTTTAAAGAGAACTATGATGCTGAAAGAACTGAATTTCTGGAAGCAACCGGACTTAAGGTCATAAGATTCAAAAATGATGATGTTATAAATAGAATAGATTGGGTTATTGAAGAGATTGAAAAAAATCTCTGAAAATGAAAATATTACTCTATATAACCCCTTCCCCCCTGGGGGAAGGCCGGGAAGGGGGTCTTTATTTAACAAAATCAAATCCAGTCAAGTAATAAGATGATCATTGATAACGGTTCCCTTTTATCGTGAAGAATTCCTGGGGGAAGGCCGGGAAGGGGGTCTACAACCTCACATTCCGATGAGTTCTGTAAATAGAGAAAACCCATGCCCGTTTGTTAACTTAAAACCTGCAATCGCTGAATCCGTATGAAGAAACTATTGCTGCAAATGAACCTGATCGTTCGTCGGGCATGGGTTTGAGATTATAACTTTTCACGGCCTGAATTCGTTTCCGGAATAGAAAGTCCTGTTACGTACTGTCCACGCTATTCACAGGCATGTTTACTATTCCGGATTTAACAGATGCAATTTCATCAAAATAATTCCTGTGAGATGATGTCAGTTTACAAACTGTTCATTCCAGCCAACGGATAGCATCACCGGGTGAACCTGCTGTTTCTGATACATATGCTTTACTATCCTCTGCCGCCGGTCTGTTATAATTATGTTAAATATGAAAATTTGCTTTGGTTTTCCTGAAAAAATACCTATATTTATATTATGCTTAGTTATTGAAAAATCAGTATTAATCAATTGTATAACAGTGAAAAGAAGTGAAATGAATAAATTATCGCCCTAAAGCTTTGGAAAGTATCATTTAGTTTTTATCTTTGCGCCTCGTTTAAACAGAATATTATATGATCATTGTACCAATAAAAGAAGGCGAAAACATAGAAAGAGCTTTAAAGAAGTTCAAGAGGAAATTTGAAAAGACGGGAGTAATTCGTGAATTACGGTCACGTCAGGCTTATGTTAAGCCTTCAGTACGCCGGAGAGACGAAATCAAGAAGGCTAAGTACGTTCAGAAGATGCAGGAAAGCGAAGAATAACCCGCTCTCCTGTTTCCGATATATTTTATAAATAATATCCTGGGGGTTCCTTTATGGGTCATAAGGAATCATTCCTGAAATATTTGCAGACAGAAAAGCGGTATTCACCGCACACGATAAGATCGTATGGGAACGATCTGGATCAGTTTTATTCTTTTCTTATTCAAAATGAAATGCCGTCGGATGCCTCCCAAGTCAGTTCTCATCATATAAGAAGCTGGATTGTGAGCATGATCGATAATGGTATTACTCCGGCATCAGTTCAAAGGAAGATATCATGCCTGAGGGTCTTCTTTAAATGGCTAAGAAAGGAAAGGCTTGTAACCGGCGATCCGCTCGAGAAAATAGTGCTGCCGAAACGAAGCAGGAGACTGCCGGTTTTTGTCCCTGAAAATGATCTTGAGACACTGCTCGACGAATTCAATTTTGGTGATGATTTCGGTGGGATAAGGAACCGGACCATCATTGAGATGCTTTACCTTACGGGTATAAGAAGGGCAGAGCTTACAGGACTGCGTACCATCGACATAGACCTTTCTGAACAGATGATCAGGGTCACCGGTAAAAGGAACAAGCAAAGGCTGATACCGCTGGCAGGACCATTTCTGGTAAGATTGCGGGAATATCTCAAAGCCAGGGATGGTTTTTTTGAAGGCAGGGAAAACAATGAGTGGCTGTTTGTGAGCGACAGAGGAAACAAACTATACGATAAATTTGTTTATAATCTGGTGAGAAAATATCTTTCAATGGTTTCTGCAATAGAAAAGAAAAGCCCGCATATCCTCAGACATAGTTTTGCGACCCACATGCTGAACAGGGGGGCTTCGCTGAATGCAATAAAAGAATTCCTGGGTCATGCAAACCTGTCTGCAACACAGGTCTATACTCACAATACTTTTGACAAGCTGAAAAAAATATATAAACAGGCTCATCCCAGAGCATAACTATAATTTAATAATCAGGAGGTACTACTATGAACGTTCAGATTCATTCAGTGCGGTTTGACGCCGACAAAAAGCTGCTCGATTTTGTTCATCACAAGCTCGGCAAGCTTACACAGTACGGAGAGGATATTGTTAACGCAGAAGTCTATCTCAGACTCGATAACGATCAGGAGAAGGAGAACAAAATCAGCGAAATCAGACTGGATCTTTCTGGGAAACCTTTATTTGCCAAACGCCAGAGCCGGACATTTGAGGAGGCTACCGATGGCGCCATAGATGCTCTTAAGAAACAGATTACCAAACACAAACAAAAGAAAAGAGGTGTCTGAAAAACACCTTTCCAAAAATATCGGTCTTTTTTTTGAAATATAAAATAATAATTCCTACATTTGCACACCGTTTTTAAGGGTGTTTTATGCCCTTTCGGTGCGTTCTTTTAAATTGCCGATGTAGCTCAGTTGGTCAGAGCAGCTGATTTGTAATCTGCAGGTCGGGGGTTCGAATCCCTTCATCGGCT
>DAINPM010000046.1:0-18555 GCA_036743455.1 Bacteroidales bacterium
TAAAAAAAGAATGAATAAAAATACATGGAAAACACTTTTATAAACATTAAGTTTATAAATTGCAATTATCTAACCCTATAATCATACAAATGAATCCGATTGCAGGTATTTTACTAATAGCTATTGGCAGCATAGGAGCTGCCAGTTTTTATGTTCCTTTTAAAAAGGTTAAATCATGGGCATGGGAATCATACTGGATCAGTCAGGGTGTATTTGCCTGGATAATAATTCCCTGGCTCTTTGCTCTTATATTTATACCTCAGGGTGAATTAATACCTGTTATCAGGGAATCGCCATCGTCAGCAAAACTAATGGCTATGTTTTTTGGTATCCTGTGGGGCTTTGGCGGACTCACTTTTGGCCTGAGTCTCAGATATCTGGGAGTAGCTCTCGGACAAAGCATAGCTCTTGGTCTTTGTGCTGCCTTTGGCACTCTCTTACCACCAATAATTGCAGGAGACAATCTCTTTTCCACAACAAGCGGAATACTTATGGTTATAGGTGTTGCAATTACCGTAGCAGGTATAATCATAATAGGCTATGCTGGTTCTCTGAAGAGCAAAGAAATGTCGGAAGAAGAGAAAAAAGCTGTTGTTAAGGATTTTGCTCTTAAGAAAGGTATACTTATTGCAATTTTTGCCGGAATAATGAGTGCATGTATGAATTTTGGGTATGAAGCCGCGAAACCTATTGAAGAGGTTGCTCTTGCACATGGAACAAACCCTCTCTTTCAGAAAAATCCTTCCCTGATATTCATCTTACTCGGTGGATTTATAACCAATCTCGTCTATTGCGGTTTTCTGAATATTAAGAATAAAACGTACCAAGACTATTTTACAGTTTCAGGCAATCTTTTTATGAATAACCTGTTCTTTACTTTCCTTGCAGGACTTTTATGGTTTCTGCAATTTCATTTTTTTGGAATGGGTTCCAGTAAACTTCCTCCCAGCATGGCTGTTTTTGGATGGAGTATTCTTATGGCTCTGAATATTGCAATCAGTAATATATGGGGTATAATATTGAAGGAATGGAAAGGAGTGAAGACAAAAACAATTGTAGTGCTTATTGTTGGGATTGTCATCCTTATTCTTTCTACATTCGTTGTGAAACTGGGCTGATATATATTATTAGGGGAAGCACATTAATTATGGGTAAGAACTTACCAGATACGATCGCCGGACCTGTTATTTTTTCGTCAATGAAAGATGCAGACAAGCGGAAATTTCAGTCCCTGAAAAGAAAAATTAGTAATCAATAAAATACAATGACATGGAAAAAGAAACTATTGAAAAGGCCTATCAGATTGCGAAAGCTCAGTATGCAGAAATGGGTGTTGATACTGATTCAGTGATAACGGAACTTGATAAAATTGTGATCAGTATACACTGCTGGCAGACGGATGATGTTGGCGGATTTGAAAGAGAAGGTGCAGAACTGGGAGGAGGAGGCATTCAGGCAACGGGAAATTTCCCGGGTAAAGCTAAAACCATTTCTCAGATGAGAGATGATCTTGACAAGGTTATGTCGCTTGTTCCGGGAAAACAAAGGCTTAATCTACATGCGAGTTATGGTGAGTTCGGAAATAAATTTGTCGATCGTAATCAGATTGAAATAAAGCATTTTCAGGGATGGATTGACTGGGCAAAAAAGAGGAAAATGGGAATAGACTTTAATTGTACCTGTTTCTCACACCCTCTGGCCGATGGCGGGTTTACCCTGGCAAGTAAAGATCCTAAGATCAGGAAATTCTGGATAGAACATGTAAAAAGATGCCGGGTAATCGGAGCTGAAATGGGAAAACAACTGGGAACCCCCACTATCCATAATATTTGGATACCTGACGGCATGAAAGATACTCCGATGGACAGATACGGTTTCCGGAAAATATTAAAAAAATCTCTTGATGAAATACTATCTGTTAAATATCCAAAAAAATATCTGAAGGATTCAGTCGAAAGTAAACTCTTTGGAATAGGTTCGGAAGCAATGGTAGTTGGTTCTCATGATTTTTATTTAGGGTATGCATTGAAGAATAACACCCTTATCACTCTTGATAATGGACATTTTCATCCGACTGAACAGATAGGGGATAAGATATCAGCCATTTTGCAATTTGCTGATGAGATCCTTCTCCATATGACAAGGGGAGTGAGATGGGACAGCGATCATGTAGCAACATTTAATGACGAGATACTTCTGATAGCTCATGAAATTGTTCGCTCGAAAGTGCTTGACAGAGTAAATATTGGTCTCGATTATTTTGATGCCAGCCTTAACAGAATAGGAGCATATGTTGTTGGTATCAGATCAGTCCAGATGGCTTTCCTTTTTGCACTTCTTGAACCAAATAAATTGCTGCTGGGCTATGAAGAAAAAGAAAGGAATTTTGAAAGGCTGGCTACTCTGGAATTACTCAAATCCAAACCTTTTGGCGCAGTGTATGATTACTATTGCATGAAAAATAAAGTTGCAACTGGTCAGGATTATATAGATGAAATAATTAAATATGAAAAAAATGTTCTCCTGAAAAGATAAATATAACTGGTATTTATAAAATTCCAGGCATTCTGTTGCTGGATATGTGGACTGAGCTTGGCTTTTTGGTTAATTCCATTTAGTATAGTAAAAGAAGACATTTCTTTAACATTATTGGTTTATGAAAGAAAAGGTTATAGCAGTTTATGATATAGGCAAGACTAATAAAAAAATTATTCTTTTTAATCACGAACTTAAACCTGTTTACGAAAATGAAAAAAAAATCCCGGAGATAAAAGATGAAGACGGATTTGAATGTGATGATATTGAACACATTGAAAAATGGATTAAGGATTCTGTAAACTCACTGGCCAAATCCGATCACTATGAACTGACAGCAATAAATTTTGCCACGTATGGTGCTACTCTTGTTTATCTGGATAAATACGGTAAAAGACTAACGCCTGTATATAATTATCTTAAACCGATTGACGAAAAAATCCCTGAAAAAATTTATAAAAAATATGGAGGACAGGATGAATTTTGTAGGAGAACAGCTTCTCCTGCCCTTGGCATGCTTAATTCAGGTATGCAAATGCTATGGCTGAAATACTCAAAACCGGAAATTTTCAGACAGGTTAAGTATATTCTACATTTTCCACAATATTTTTCTTATATGCTTACAGGGAACATTTATTCAGAACATACTTCAATAGGCTGCCATACAGCTTTGTGGGATTTTGATGAAATGAAATATCACAAATGGATCAGCGAGGAAGGGTTCAGTTTGCCTGATCCTGTTGATATTAATACTAATACTGATATTATTATTGATGGCCGCAAAATTAAGACAGGTATTGGGATACACGACAGTTCAGCATCTCTGGTCCCTTATATTAAGAACAGCTCCGGGAAATTTATCCTTATGTCTACTGGGACATGGTGTATCAACATGAATCCATTTAATTCAGAGGCACTTACAACTGAACAACTTGATCACGACTGTCTGTGTTATTTGAGTATAAATAAACAAGCTGTTAAATCTTCACGACTTTTCCTTGGTCATCTGCACGAAACAGCACTCAGGATGCTGAATAAGCATTTTAAAACAGCACCTGCATATTATCAGACAATAAAGCCGGATAAAAGTCTTATTGAAATATGTGAAAAAAGGGCCAGGAATAAGCGTTTCTATTTTGATACGCGTCCATATTCAAGAAAACTGAAACAAGAATTAGACTTTTTTTCATTCAATTCGTTTAAAGAAGGTTATCATCAGTTAATGGTTGAACTCACTCAACTTACAATCGAAGCTTTAGATCTGGTAATTCCTTCTGATGATGATATAGAGAATATATATATTACAGGAGGCTTTTCAAAAAACAGGCTTTTCATGAAACTGCTATCAGATGCATATGCTATGAAAAGTGTGTTTAAATCAGAGGTGGTCAATGCAACAGCTCTGGGAGCTGCAAATATAATTATAGAATCATTAAACCTTTCTCATAAACCTCAGACAAATCTTGGTCTCACTCAATGCTGAGATATTATTAAACATATAAAATATACCCGTTCAGAATTTCAGTTCAGGTTTAAACGCAGATATAAATAAGAGTCTTATTATATTATGAATCAATAAGTTGATACAGACAATTTTTTTGATTCACAATTACCCTATTACACTAAACCTGCTTCTTAATGATTATTCAGACAACTGGTTATTAGAAGGAAGTTTGTGAAACAAACCCAGGGGGGAATATAAATATACAATATTAATATTATTCGTATTATTGAGCTTATAGGTTTATATATAATACTATACATTAATATATGCTTAATATTATACATTTATTAGCCCTATTAAATTAATATATTATTTTTTATTTCGAAATTATGTTATAGTTTTGCAGGAAGAAAAGAATAGGATTGTTCAATTAAATAAATGAAACATGTGTGGAATAGTAGGAGTATTTGATATAAAAAGTGATTACAATGAATTGCGTAGTGTTGTGTTGACAATGGCAGGGAGGTTAAGGCACAGAGGGCCTGACTGGTCAGGTATTTTTTGCAGTGAGAAAGCTATACTGGCTCATGAGAGGCTTTCCATAGTGGATCCTGTATCAGGCGGACAACCGTTGATAAGCAGCGATGGCAATCTGGTTCTTGCCGTAAACGGTGAAATATATAACCATCGGGAAATACGGGAACGGTACAAAGATTCGTACGAATTCAGGACTCAATCCGATTGTGAAGTAATACTTCCCCTTTATCAGGAAAAAGGACCCGCTTTTCTGGAAGATCTGAACGGAATATTTGCCTTTGCTCTTTACGACAGGCAAAAGGATATTTATCTTATAGCCCGTGATCATATTGGAATAGTCCCTCTATATATGGGCAGGGATATATACGGAAATTTTCATGTTGCATCTGAACTGAAAGCTCTTGAAGGTGTATGTAATAAGTATGAGGAGTTTACTCCGGGTCATTATCTGTATAGTCCTGACGGTGTATTAAAAAAATGGTACGAACGTGACTGGATGACTTATGAAGCTGTAGCTGACAATAAAACATCCATACAGGATCTTAAACTTGCGCTGGAAGCTGCTGTACACAGACAATTAATGACGGATGTACCTTATGGAGTTCTTCTTTCTGGTGGACTCGATTCGTCAATTATTTCTGCAATAACAAAAAAATATGCATCAAAAAGAATTGAGACAAATGATAAATGTGAGGCCTGGTGGCCTCAGCTACATTCTTTTGCAATTGGCCTGCAGGGCTCTCCTGATCTTATATCTGCAAAAATGGTTGCTACCCACATAGGAACCATTCATCATGAAGTAAATTTTTCTCTCCAGGAAGGTCTGGATGCCCTGAGAGACGTGATTTATCATATCGAGACATACGATGTTACAACAGTAAGGGCTTCGACTCCGATGTACCTGATAGCAAGGGTTATAAAATCAATGGGAATTAAAATGGTACTCTCCGGTGAAGGTGCAGATGAAGTTTTCGGAGGATATCTTTATTTTCATAAAGCTCCAAATTCCCGTGAATTTCACACCGAAACTGTAAGAAAATTAAGTCGTCTGAGTAAATATGATTGTCTACGTGCCAATAAATCACTTGCTTCCTGGGGTGTTGAAGGACGTGTACCCTTCCTCGACAAGGAATTCCTGGATGTAGCCATGAGATTGAACCCTGCTGACAAAATGGCTTCTGACGGAAAAATCGAAAAATGGGTTCTGCGAAAGGCCTTTGAGGATTATCTTCCTCATAATATTGCCTGGAGACAGAAAGAACAGTTTTCTGACGGAGTGGGATACCTTTGGATTGATACCCTTAGAGCACTGGCAGATAAGGAAATCTCAGACGAAAAACTAAAAAATGCAAAATACAGATTCCCACTAAACCCTCCTTTATCAAAAGAAGAATATCTATACAGATCAATATTTACGGAACATTTTCCTTCAGATTCCGCTTCTGCCTGTATTCCTTCTTCACATTCAATAGCATGCAGTACCTCAGAAGCTCTTGCATGGGATACCGGATTTTCCAATTTTATTGACCCCTCGGGAAGAGCTGTTAAGAATGTTCATGTAGCTTCTTATTAATTTTATTATTTTTGAACAAATAAACAGATGCGGCAGATATGAATGATAATGATAGCGATTATACACTCAAAATAATTCTGTGGCTGATTCTTTTTTTTGTTTTTGGAATAGTCATAATTACATAAACTAAGCTACTGAGTATTACTTTTCACCGGCTCAGTTAGTACAACATATATATGCATCCTGGCATTCGGCTGAAATGTGATGGACAGCATTATCCGGGCAATAACCAGCCATAGGTAAACCGTATCCCTCTATTCCATTTTTTTTGACACCTAAACAAAAAGGACACTCTCTGACATTAAAAAAATAATCCCTTCCCTTCTCCAAAGCTTCTCCGACAGTTTCAAATTTACCAAGACTGATCATATTTGTGTCATAGTTAATTAATGGACATCTTCTGCAATGAACAGTGTGACTGCCGTCCATTCTTGCATTTGTACTGATGTAATAATCTTTCATATAAGTTCAAATTATAAAAACCTTAATTCATCAGATTATAAAATATAAAATTCCACTGTATAGTATCATATCCCTATAGTTATATATGTTTTAATGGTTAATTGTTACCCTGTAATTCATCTTTTTTTTTAGATTTTTTTTTCTTTCAGCTCTTTTTGTAAAGACCTTCTCTGAAAATTAATTTTCTTCAATCACCCAATCTACAGCTAATCAGCTATATATAAAATTGTTTAAGAAAATTTTTACAAAATCATCCTTTTTTAAGGTAACAATCAATGGGTGATCAAAATATAACTATATAACCAAAATTCAAATTATCATGAAAAAATCAATTCAATCAACAGGAAAAAGTTTAAATGAATTATTCACTGTATTATCAGAAAATGAAATTCTGGATATTAAAAAGATGATGCAAATCAGGGGAGGAGATGGAGAAGGTAGTGAGGGAGGAAGTGAACCTATTATTATCATTCCTCCTGGGGTATAATGAATGCTTTTTACATTTTTTTGCATTGAAATTATTAAGACAATTGTCGGATAAAAAACATAATTCCTTAAAAATTGTAAAAATAAGCAGGTTCTCAAATGAAGAAGATGGTTTTAACAGCCTCTTCTTTTTTTTTGTAGTGATTTTAATTAATTTTCACATCTGGTAGTATTTTAATTTATTTCTTACAGATAGCAGATTGAAAAAGATAATTATATCAATTATCATACTATATTTTCCTTTGATTTTGATTCTTGTACCAGCTCAAAGCCCGGTTTCTGACAATCATTTTCGAAGTTTTCTTAAAGCTTATGATTCCGGTGATCTCATTGAAGCTGAAAGATTACTGGTGTCGATTCTGAAAACTGAAAATTCATTATCTTCTGAATACAGGATAGCGATACTGAATAATCTGGGCGCAACCTGTAATCTTCTGGGCAAATATGAAGAAGCTCTGGAATATTATAACAAGGCTGAATTACTTTTATCAAATGAAGATAATCTGTCTAAGTTGCTGGGTGATCTGTATATTAACAAAGCTATTATCTATGGCGTCCAGCAATCTTTTCCCATGGCATCGGAATATTTCGAAAGAGGTATCCGTTTTTATCAGCGCCTGATAATTAAAAATCCTGACAGAGATATATATTCAAGTCTGGCATCAGCATATCTGAATTATGGAAGAATGTTGATTACTTTTGGAGACTATAACTATGCTCTGGACTTGTTGAACAAGAGTGTGGAAATCAAAAACAAATATAATTTCACAGGTCTGCCTCTTGCATATATGAACATTGCCAAAACATTTGTTAATAAGAATTTACCAGATCAGGCAGAAAAATATTTTGCACTGAGTATCGAGAAATTCATAAATGATTATGACATGAATTATTTCAGGCTGGCAGAAGTTTATTTTGCTTATGGTCTGTTTCTTGATTCCCATAACAGGTATACCGATGCATTTGATATTCATAAGAAAGCGCTGAAAATATGTATATCTAACTATGGCCATAAAAACAGTCTTACATCATTGTCATACAAGCAATTAGGGGATCATTTCGCCGCCAGATCACAGTATGACAGTGCTCTGGTGTATTATCAGAAGTCTCTTGCTGCTATTGTACCGGATTTTGAAAGTTCTGATATATTCATTAATCCGGATATTGATACATCATTTTTTAATCTGCGTCTGCTTGATAACCTTAAAAGCAAAGCAATGGTTTTAAGACAAATGTCAGAGATAACGGATGATACAACTATGAAAAACAGGTACCTGATATCAGGCCTTGAAACAATAGAACTGGCACTGGCCTTATCAAAAACTATGCGAATAGATTATTTCTCTGAAGAAGACCGTCTGTATTTTGCAGATAGCCACAAAGAAAGCTGCATCACAGCAATTAATATAATTTCAACTCTCATTGATCAGACAGGCGATGAATTTCTGACAGAAAAGATGTATTCAATAGCCCAGGAAACAAAAGCTTCTGTGCTTAGAAACGAACTTACAGAAAATGATTATCTGTACAATGCAAGAATTCCTGATACATTACTTAAAAAAAGAACTGATCTGTCCGCAATGATTGCCTCTTATAATAATCTTTTGCATAATGGATTACAGGGTTCAGCACCTGATTCAGCAAATATCTCATTATGGAAGGATGATATCTTCCGTATGAACAGAGAACTTGAAAAAATTAACTCGGTCATCAATAACGAATTTCCGGAATACAGAGATTTTCTTCTAAAAACCGAACCTTTGCCTGTGCCTGAGATGAAGAGACACTTAGCCAAAGACGAGACTATTGTTGACTTTTTATTTGGAAGCAGGCATAATGATGGCACGCGTGATCTCTATACTTTCCTTGTAACAAGAGATAAAATTACTGTTCACAAAAACACTCTGGACTCTCTTTTTCATTATCATGCTGCTATCATATACGATGGACATAATATGGATTATCATTCAGGTGATCATACTGAAATTTTCCATAAATACACTTCTGCTCTTTCCTATATGTATGATAATCTTGTAAAACCTGTCAGAAGATTTTTCAGTGGTAACAAATTGATCATTGTGCCTGATGAAGAGATTTCGTGGCTTTCATTTGAAGCATTTATAACAAAAAGACCGGATTATGAAAATGCAAATTATGAAAGTCTTAGATATCTGATCTACGATTATATTATTTCTTATTCTTATGCCTCATCACTTAGCTTCAGCAGTCTTAAAAAGGCTTTTTTAAAGACTAAAGTATATTCTTTTGTGCCACAATATGATAGTTCTCAAAGGTATGGGCAGTTTTCCCAGGATTTGGCTGGTGCTGCCAGAGAAATAGAGTCTGTTTACCGACATTTCAAAGGGAAAAAGTATACAAAAGCCAAAGCTACAGAAAGTAATTTCAGATCAGCACTTAAAGAGCCCGTTGTTTTTCATCTGGCCATGCATGCAATACCAGATACAGTCAATTCCAGATTCTCATATATGTTATTTAATTCTGCTAATGATAAAGTAAATGATGGTAAACTCCATAATTATGAGATTAGTCTGATGAGAATTAATTCGCCTATGGTTGTTCTCAGTGCATGTAATTCAGGGACAGGCACACTATACCGCAGCGAGGGTCTTATAAGTCTTGCCCGCAGTTTCACTCTTGCCGGAGCTGCGTCTGTTGTAATGACAGTAAGGGAAGTGAATGATGAAACCAGCGAAGCGATTATTTCGAGGTATTATTATTACCTGGCAAAAGGCAGAAGAAAAAATGAAGCAATGCATTCAGCAAAACTGGACTTTCTGAATGACAATTTGCCATCACTCAAAAATCCATATTATTGGTCTGCATACGAAGTAGTAGGAGATACCACTCCTGTAGTAACCCGCCGGCCTGTATTGATTGTTATTGCTTTTTTCTCAGTGTTACTTAGCACAGGCTTTGTTATAGATCATTTCAGACGCCGAAGAATTTTTTCTGACCGCTCTTTGTAGTAACCGGGTTCATTAGCCAGTGTTCCAAAATGTCTGACAGCTTCAAAGGTATTTCCTGTTTTTAGATAAGACAGGGCAAGATACCATTCAGCTTCTTTACTAAATGACCCGGAGTTAGCAACAACAAGATCAAGTAGATTAATGGCATCGGAAAAATTACCCAGAGCCATCTGGGTCACACCCTGGTAGAATTGAATATCTGGAGAAGGCTTTTCTGCATCCATAAGACCGGCAAAAACAGCTGAAGCACTTTCATACTCGCCGTTCCTGTAATTTTCAATTCCAATATTAAGAGCAGTGCCGGTAATACCTCCGGTTCCACGTGTTATATCTGATACTAAACTCACTGGTTCATAATATTTGCTGTAAAGATTTTCCGGTTCAACAGGCAACAGAATTGATCTTACAAGGAAAATTACTCCCATCAATGCTGCAGCAACTGATAAAGAGCGGATAATATATACTTTAGCTTTAGATTTTACCATAGAAATTTCTGCTGGCTTTTCTGAGATCTTACCGGGATTTTCCAGTGAAGATGAAACAAAATCTCTTATTTCCTGTCTTTTTTTATCTCTTACTCTGTCTCTTCCTTTATCGTTTTCCCAGCTACTTACCCATTCCCGGGTTACTTCATCCAGGTTATTGTTTTTAATTTCTTCTTCAATTCTAATTATTTCTTTATCAATTATTTCATCTGAAAAACTATTTGCAAGAGATTCTTTTATATACCTTTCATTGACAGTATTTCGTTGCCCCGACTCATGGTATTCTTCAACCGCCAGTCTGGCAATACGTTCTGCCTCTTTATATGAAGGATCATTTTTTACAGCCTGTATATCTTCAAGTGCTGTCCAAAACGCTTTATCATACTGTTTTGATCTCATCCTTATTACTACTGGTTGTTATTAATATATATCCGAAATAATTGATTTATTTCAGTTTATCATCGATTATCTTTAATGATCTTTTTACTTTTTCAGCCATTTCAGCCTGTGCTTCACATTTCTTTTTCCTGATATATCCATAACTATATCCAAGTTCTTCAGCAATTTTCTTATGTGATTTCTCCTGCCAGTGCATCTTAAGGACCTTCTTACTTACAGGGTCAAGAGAATTGAACACATCCCGAATTATTTTCACATAGACCTTATTATCAATGTGTTCTGCAACAATGTCGTTTTCCGGATAATTATTTTCATAAATCATATTTTTGACATAATTTGATGCTGCATGTTTTCTGGCGACTATTGCCTTCCATAAATTTTCACATACACAGTAAAAAAAGGTCATAAATTTACAAGTGAGAGAAAATTCATTATTGTCAATTTTCTCAAGAATTATCATTAATCCTTCCTGAAAAACGTCCTTGGCATCTTCTGACGATCCTCCCATACGCATGACCATAAGACGTATCATTGGCATATATCTGTTTGACAGATAATGAACTACGTAATTTTTCCTTTGACGCAGGCAGTCAATTATTTCAGCATCGCTGTATTCTTTCACGCCGGTATGCTAACAGTTACATTGAACTAATGGAATTCAAATGTAAAAAAAAATCTTATTTCATTTCATAAAAAATGTTAAAACAGGGTAACAATTATCCTGAGATCTCTATTAAACTTATATATGGATTAATATGTGAAAGACATATTCCTGTAAATGATAAGTATTGGTGCTTCATTTTTCTTAAAAAAAGAAAGATGAAGGAGTGGTATATAATATATGTAAGGATATGTTGTTAGAAGTCGGGAAATACTTTATGAAAACATTATTTGTATGGATACTGTGAGGAGTAATATTTTTGACAGTTCATGTGAAAGCGGATTATTCTATTTTAAGGCGATAGAGAATTCAGGAGGGATCCCCTTTCAGCTAATATTTGGAAAAAGTATTGGAGAGGGTTACTATCTCAAAATAGGTGAAGGGATACAGGAACTTCTGGGAATTCCTCCGGAACGATTTACTGAAAAAATGTTTCAAAGTATGATTCTGGAAATTCACCCTTTATCTGATGATATTCCTTTTGATAGTCTGGAAGCCCGGAAACGTTTTTTAAATGGAGAGATGAAGAATTATAAAGCCGATCTTTTATTGATCACACCCAAAAGTGACCGCAAGTGGATCAGAGATTCTTCTGTGCCAATTTTTGATAAGGAAACGGGGAAAGTAGTAGGAGCATTCGGAATACTGACTGAAATAAGTAATCTACTGCAATCACCTGTCAACGATAATCCTGTTCCTGACAGGGCAGAGGAGTACGAGCGATTGAAAGCTGCATTTCTACAGAATATATCTCATGAAATAAGGACTCCACTAAATGCTATTGTTGGTTTTACTACTCTTCTTAGCGAACAGATTCCTTCTGATGACAGCAGAAGGGAATATATAGACATTATTTCGAGGAGTGCAGATCATTTGGCAGAGGTAATAGATGATATTGTGGAAATATCCAAAATAGAAGCAGGAACGGTAAAAATATCCAAGGAAAAAGTGGAAATAAATAAACTGCTCTTAAAAATTTATGATCAGTTCAGCAGACCGGCTGCAGAAAAAAATATTTTACTAGTGTTTTCAAAGATGCCGGACAACAGTGTATCTGATATTCTGACTGACAGTTATAAAGTTACGCAGGTATTAAGATACCTTGTTAATAATGCTATAAAATTTACTGATAAAGGGAAAGTTGAATTTGGCTACAGTCTGAGAGATGGTCTTATTGAGTTTTATGTTTCTGACACAGGAATTGGGATTCCGGAGGAGTTTCAAAAGAATCTTTTCCGGCATTTTTATCAGGCAGAGAACAGCACAAAAAGGCGTTTTCAGGGAACAGGACTGGGGCTGGCTATCTCAAAAGCTTATATTGAATTGCTTGGAGGCAGAATCTGGTATGAATCAAAACCTTCTGGTGGTTCAGTTTTCCGTTTTACAATCCCTGAAGAAAGGGCTGGTGAAGATATAATTTCATTACTTAAATCTGAGATAACAAAGAATAAAGGATAAAAATTAACTCCCGGGCGACAAGAATTATTGATCAACCGGCTAATAGTTTTCCTGTTTTCTGCATATTTCCAAATATTCGTCTGGATATATTGTTTATCAAATATTAAGCCCCAATCATGGAGCTACTTTAATAATCTCAGACTACGCAAAAAAAGAGAGGCTATCTTTTTATAAAAGACGCCTCTCAGTAATTATCTCAGGTTATGTTTTTCCCGTTACCTGGGCATATTTGGATTGTTATCCAACTCTGACTGAGGTACAGGAAGTTTCAGCGACTGATAACCATCCCAGCCGGATTTGTATTTAACATAATCCGGCCCTTTTCTCCAGCGGTAGAGATCTTCATGTCTCCATCCCTCACAGAAACCTTCAACATAACGTTCATGTTCGATAAGCTGCATCAGTGTCCAGCCCTTATCTGCCATCAGGTCTGTAGCTGAAGGCAGCTGACCGTCAACACCCGGACGTGCACTGTAGAGATGAGCCTGGTCAATCATAGGTGTATTTGCTCTGTCCCTTACCTGGTCGACCCAGTAAACTGCACTATTTGGATCTGTTGCAGTTTCATTGGAAGGATTCAGGTTGGCAAGGCATTCTGCATATAAGAGCATTATATCAGCCAGACGGATGTGTCTCAGATTGACTTCTGACCAAAGTGGACCGGCACCGGCAGGTGCTTCTGCACTGTTGTCAAGTGAATTTTTTCTGATACCGAAAACACCCTCAAGGCCTACAACAGTTTCAACATCCCATCCTTGTTCCTGCCAGTCTAACTCTGTGCCGGCAAAGGTAAAATTAGCTCCGTTGGGAACACCCCAGAATGTCTGATAAGTTCTATAATCATATACAGTAGTCTCTTCTCCTCCAATAGTCTCAGTCCAGTTTTCAAAGTATTGGCATGGGGTTTCCGTATCACCCAGTCCATCAAGTTTGAAATCAGGTACTGCAAAATTCCACCACATATCCGGCCATGAGGTACGGTTAAGTCCCCACTGTTGTGTTATCCAGTTTAATTCATTACCAAATCCTGTATTGGTAATATTGGCAAACTGGATTTCAAAAACAGATTCAATGTTATTCTCGCCGGCTATTGTAAAATTATCCCTGTAATTGGACACAAGCTGATAAGAACCGTAATCGGCATTTCCAACTCCCGGTAAAATCTTTTTAAACTCTGCAGCAGCTTCCGCATACATATCTCTCCACATATAAAGCTTTCCAAGGAGAGCAGCAGCTGAGCCACGAGTAGCTCTTCCTGGTTCATATCCTGCTGTTGTATTCAGACCATCAGTCAGAAGATTCTGAGCCTTTTTAAGATCTGACTCTATAAATTTAAATATACTGTCGGCAGGAGCCGGGGCCTGATTAAAGTCTTCCTGGGTCTTTGGAGGAGTTCTTCTGAGAACGATCCGGTCTTCAGGAAAATATGTAAATAATTTATAATAAGCAAAAGCTCTTAGAAAATAGGCCTGACCCATATACGTGTCCAGCACATCCTGTGTGAAATTGGGGTCATCTGCAGCTTCTTTTGCTGCAGGCATAACCTCAAGAGCAACATTAGCAGCCAGTGCAAGTGCATAATTACCAGACCAGGGAGCACTTACTTCTCCGAATGTATTTGTAATATTTAAATTTGATGTAGGCCCCCATGTACCAAATCCGGCTGCATAACCTGTCTCATACAGGTCATCACCTAAAACCCAATGCAATATGCCACCAGTAAAAGCAAAATTACTGAAATCGTTAAGAACAGAATATGCAGCATTGAGAGCCTGTATGGCGTGATCTTGTGTATTAAAAAATGTATCGGGTACATATCTTGATTTATCAAAATCCTTTGTAATGAACTCTTCACTACAGGAAATGACAAACAAGCAACCCAGCAGCAGTGTAATTATTTTGGTTTTCATCATATATAGTTTTAGTCGTTAAAAATCAAGTTGAACACCCAATATGAAAGTACGTGCCTGAGGGTAGTAACCATTGTCAATACCTCGTGAAGTATTTATTGTACCTCCGGTTCCGACAGCACCAGATCCAATCTCCGGATCATAGTAAGGATAACTGCTAAATGTCAACAGGTTGCGCCCCGTCAGATAAACCCGCAGGTTGCTGATATGCAGAAGATCTGTAACATTTTTTGGAAGAGTATAACCTAAAGAGGCATTTTTAAGCCTGAAATAGGAACCATCCTGTATGTACCTGTCTGATATTTTACTGATATTACCGTTTGGATCATTACGGACAGCCCGTGGTATATCTGTATCCGGGTTAGAAGGAGTCCAGCGATCCAGTGCTTCTTTACCGGTATTGAAGTTGTTATGCATACCCTGCATCCAGCATGTCAGCTCAGCATATATCTCATTGCCATGAACACCCTGGAAAAATAACGACATATCAAAACCTTTATATTCAAGATTAGCGCTTAAACCATAGGTAAAATCAGGAATAGGACTACCCATGAAATACCGGTCGTCTGAATTTATAACACCATCAGGTGTCAGATCTGCCCACTTGATATCACCAGGTTTTGCATTTGGCTGAATTTTTTCGCCATTGTGTGTATATGCATCAATTTCACCCTCATTTTGGAATATCCCCATCATTTTATATCCGTAAAATGATCCGACAGGATGTCCAACCTCGGTAAGGGTAGCACTTCCGAATTCAACTCCTCCGGCAACTATTGGAGCCCCTACAACGTCCAATACTTCATTGTGCAGCGTGGCAAGGTTTCCTGTCACAGAATAGTTGAACCCTCCTTTATTCCCACGCAGGGTAGCGGAAAACTCAAATCCTCTGTTCAGAATACTACCTACATTCTTTGTTATTGATCCGGAGGCCCCGGTTGATGCAGGAATAGGAACTCCGATAAGCATATCTTCGGTCCTTTTGTCAAAATAGTCTACAGTGGCTTCCAGGGCACCTCTGAAGAAACCAAAATCCAAACCAATGTCGAATTGTTTAACAGTTTCCCAGGAAATATCCGGGTTATTGAAAGAAGCTATAGTAACACCACTGTATTTTGCATCAAGAAAAGTATAGTCGCGGCCAGCAGTCAATCCGCTAACGTAAGAATAAGCACCTACGGGGGCATCGTTACCAACAATACCGTAACTTGCTCTCAGTTTGAGATTACTGAGTGATTCGAAACTCTGCATAAAAGCTTCATCACTAATACGCCATGCTACTGAAGCTGAAGGGAAATTACCCCATTTATTGCCGGGTCCGAACTTTGATGAACCATCACGCCTGAAATTGGCAGTCAAAATGTACTTACCCATATATGAATACATAATACGCCCCAGATATGAAATACGGCTGTTCTCAGATTCACCGCCACTTACTGCATATCCTCCTTCAAGCAGAGATAGTATATCATTCTCATCAGTCTGGATAGTATTACCTGAAGCTGTCATGTTGTGTCTTTTAAATGCTTCAGAAGTATACCCGGCCATTGCTGTGAAATCATGATCACCTAAGGTTTTCTGATAAGTGGCCAGGTTTTCCCAGACCCAGTTCCATATCCATGTAGAACCTTCACTCAGAGTAGTAAGCGAATAGGGTTTGGGCAGCATATCTGTTTTCAAAACAAAATTACGGTTCTGTACCTCTGCACTGGTCAAGCCGAAAGTGCTTCTGAAAGTAAGACCGTCCAGTATCTGATATTCGCCATATACATTACCCATGAACCTCTTATTGAAATTCATGTTTGTGGCACGTAACAACGATCCTACCGGATTACTTGCATCGTGACCCACTTCTGAAGCATTATAGCCGGAAAATCCACCATAAGCTTCCGGATTCCTTACCGGAATATTTGGAGTGATCTTTATCATTTCCTCAATTGTGGAACGTCCGCCATTGTTATCTTCAGCTTCGTTCTCAGTGTAATAATAAGACATATTCTCTCCAAACTTGAATTTGTTAGTGTGCCAGTTGGAATTCATACGAACTGAATATCTTTTATATTTAGTGTCGATGATAATACCATCCTGTGCATACTGGTTTGCTGAAAAGAAATAATCGCCTGATTCTGTTCCGCCGGAAATATCAAAAGTATGTTCAGTGATGCCACCAGTCTGGAACACTTCATCCTGCCAGTCGGTAACAGGTCCGTTATAGCTTCCGGCATCTACTATCTGCTGTGCAAGGGGAGGAGGAGTGGTTCCTCCGGCAGTATTGTTTTCCACAACCAGATCTGCCCATTCTTCTATTGTCATCAGATCAAGTTGTTTCCAGGCTGTTTCAAGACCATAGTATCCGTTGTATCTTACTCTGGGAGCTCCAGCCTTACCACTCTTTGTTGTAATGATGATAACACCGTTAGCACCACGAGAACCATATATGGCACATGATGCGGCATCTTTCAGTACCTGTATGCTTTCTACATCCGAAGATATTACATAAGCATTATCCATCGGCACTCCGTCAACAACATAAAGTGGTTCAGTTGTATTTGTACTTCCTACACCACGGATACGTACATTGGCCATCTCACCGGGACGACCCTGGTTGGCTGATACTTCTATACCCGGGGAAATACCCAGAAGAGCTGTTGTTACATTGGCTACAGGAACTTTCGACATAGCCTCGGCATCAACAACAGCAATAGCTGAGGTAAGGTCTCTCTTTTTCTGTGTTCCGTAACCGACAACGACAACCTCTTCCAAAGCCTCAAAAGAAGGTTCAAGGGAAACATCAACCGTTGTCCTGCCTCCTGTGGGCACTGTCAGTTCATTATATCCAATAAATGTAAAGATAAGAACAGCATCGGCATTGGGTACATTTAAGGTATATCTTCCGTTAGCATCAGATATAGTACCGATCGTTGTGCCTTCTACCTGAATATTAACACCAGGCATAGCACTACCATTCTCATCAATGATCCTACCTGTTACGGTACGCTGCTGCAACAGATCTGAATCTGCCGGACCAGCTGCATTGATCTGCAAAGTACTGATAAGAATCATAATCAGTACCAGTCTTGTTGTTAGTAGTAGTTTTTTTATTCCAGTTTTTAATAAAGGAATAAGGTTAGTTAATTTTTGTTCCATGATTTAATTTTTTAATAAAAATCAATGTGCTACTGGAAATAGTTAAATTAGTTTTAATAAATTCTATTTTTTACGTGTTACAATAGCAGAACACGTAACTCATAATTTAAATGTCTGATTTTTACATAGGCGTTGTGTTTGAAGGTTAATAGATTAGGTTTAGTTTTGAATGATAATAGTAATTTACTTTACTATTCATATAAATATTACCTCTCTCTATAAAAAAAGAAATTACGGAATCTTTTTTGACAAAGCAACTAATCATTTTATAATGATAATGTTAAAAACCTTTGCAGAAAAATGAGTTACCCTTTCTGAAAAATGTTACAAAAAAATAAGTTATATCAACCGATCAGATTTCAACCCGCACATATTACCATCTTCTGAATCGTTGCGCGATGATGTCATAAATGTAATATTATTTCTTAAAACAAAAAATATTAAACAGTTTTTTCTTTAACTACTTATTAA
>DAINPM010000047.1:0-18311 GCA_036743455.1 Bacteroidales bacterium
AAAACATGGCGGGCTACGGCGGGCAAAGCCCACTTTCGCAACAATATTGGTATGTCTATATATTGAAATGCAATGACGGAAGTATTTACACAGGATGTACTAATAACTTGGAAGACAGGATAAAACGGCATAACCTGGGACAGGTTCTTGCTACAAAAAAAATAATGCCTGTTGAAATTATTACCTATATTGCATTTACAGATAAATATAAAGCATACGCCTTTGAAAGATATCTCAAACTCGGATCAGGTAGAGCTTTTTCTAAAAAACATTTGGTTTGAAAAATTTGCTAAAATACACCATCAAAAATTGTAACTTTTTTTTTGGTGCCAGTTTGGTGCCAGTATTTGGATGGTTTTTGTTGAAATCTACATTACTGAGGTGGAATTTTGTTTGATGCAGCTGTTTAAATTAACCGAAAGTCGGCGTTATTTACCACCATTCTTATTACATATTATATACAATTACACCATAAATATGATTTGGCATAATTATATATTTATCCATAATCAGATTTAATTCCGGACGGATCAATGGTGTCTTTTCCCATTCGTCCTGAACAATCCTACCTATTGGAGAAAATAACATTTCTCTGTTTTTACCAGGACAGAATCTGAAGAATCACATGCTACCAGTGAAAAAATGAAGGCATTGGCAATTTTTTTATTCTATTTCATGGACACAAAACCAAATTGTCTGAAAATATATTATTTTTATCCGCTTTTGAAATTCCCCGCTTTTTGTGAGGAAACTAGTTCTGCCGGATCGATTTCAGTGTTAAGTGCATTTCTGATATTGCTTTTTATGAATCAAATGCAATTACTTGTTAGTAAATCCCGCAGAAAAAAGTAAAGCATAAAAATATTATAAGAGTGTTTTATTTGCATAAAGAAATATATGTGAAAGAAAAGACCTGAATTGTCCAAGTCATTTAATAACAAAATAAACAACTAATTAATATGAAGAATACATTTTTATTTATAGCACTGTCACTCCTGGTATTTGGATGTGAGAAGACTTCTGAACCTGAGATTGAAATTAACAAAAAACTCTCTTTTGGTGTTCCTGAAGCTTATATGATAGCCAATGAATCGAGAGCATTCGTGGTTGTGTTTGACAACAGTATAACCGATCAAACTGTTACCTGGTCGGTAGAGCCGGAAAACGGAGGACTTATTTCTGAAGACCCGGCACACAATAATGTCGGCATTTATAAAGCACCTGCCGACGCAGGTGAATATACTGTTTGTGCAACCTTAGTTTCTGACCCGAATCAAAAGGCTTGTGTTGAAATAACGGTATCGGATGAAGCAATTGATGATGAGATGATGTTCAGCAATGAAAACATTGCTGGTGTTCAGAACAACCCGACTAATCCAACTGTCTTTACAATAAATGAAGAACGCCTTATTACATATATACATAATTATCATTATTTTAATGGTGGAGCTTTGCCCGGGACTATTGCTTTAGAACATTCTGATGGAACAATATACGGTCCCTGGCAAACCTGGGGTATAGTTGGTCAGGGCGGAGTAACAAATGCCTATTGGGTATTTCATCCATTGACAACGATTAAAGCGGGTACATATACAGTTATAGATTCCGATCCATCTACCTGGTCACATAATAGTGGTTCAAATTATTGCGGCTTCACAAGAATTCGTGCTATGAAAGTTGATTAAATTACATTAAGAGATTATGGACCTGCAACAAAAAGCGGATAATTAAGTAAATAACTGATTGATTTCAAAAATATCTTGTCCGGCTGAGCTTTTAATGTAGTGAGCATGCTGTTAACAATACTTTGATTCAACTGAGTATTATTGGGGAAATAGTGCAACTTCTTCAGCTATTATGTTTAACATCGAGCTTAAATAACGTTTCAGGAATTAAGGTACAAATAAAGCCTGATTAAGGCTTTGGGTGATCAATTTACTCCGGCGCGAGGTGATAAGGGGTACCAACTTGTACAACGGAGTTTTTGCAACAATGCAGCAATATTTTAAATTCGGATATTTATCATACATTTATCACCGGAACTGGTTGTTTATCCTTGTATATGCACCGGCTATACTTCAGGCAAAAATGCCGGCATGATATATTCTTACAATTAATCTTAATTATGAAAGATAATCAAATAGATTTCTTTAAAAAGAACAGTTTCCGGGCATTCGTAATAATATCATTGATATTCGCCACTATCAATGCTGAAGCTAAGCTGACCCTTCAGGAGATCAGGTCAGCTTCCAAAGACGTACTGGTAGTATTCTTTACCAGCGATACACTTAATCTGACCGAGGTTGACATAAGCAATGCATCAGAATGGAAAATTAACGGCCAGCCTTGCAAGTCGATATACAGATACTCCACAAAGGCTGATATGTGTGATCATCATATCTATCTTCAGACAACGGATCTTGTTGAAGGCCGGGAATATGAGGTTATAACCCCGTACGGGAGAAAAAAATTCAAATTTGATTCCCGTACCATTTTCTGTGAGTCGATAAAAACAAACCAGGCAGCCTACAGCGCTCTTTCAAAGGTTCGGTATGCCAATTTCACTATCTGGCTTGGAACAGGCGGAAGCAGAAAAATTAATGGTCGGCTTCCTGCCTGGGAGGTTTTTAACCAGGCCACGGGGAAAACAATTGCCAGGGGAATGCTTGAAGAAAAAGGAATGGACAGCACATCGGGCGGATTCGTTTACCGCATAGATCTTGCCAGTGTACCGGAAGGGGGTCCCTATAAAATAGCTGTGAAAGGATATGGCTGCTCCTATCCCTTCGGTGTGGGTGGTGAATTCATGAAAAGAGCAGCCTATATAACCTTCCGCGGACAATTCTATCAGCGATGCGGGTGTCCTATCGACAGTCCGGATATCCGTAAACATGCATGCCACACGATAATCTATGACGTGGACGGACCCATTGGAGAAGCCAACATTGTGGTACAGGGCAATGAACCAACCTTTAAATGCTATGGAGGATACCATGATGCAGGTGATGCTGACCGGAGGGCTTACCATATCTCAAATCCAATGATAAACCTGATGGCTTATGAGGCTTTCCCGCATATTTTCTTTGACGGTCAGTTTGACATCCCGGGTGATTTTGACTCAGAATACAATATCGTCAACAAAAAAAACAGGATTCCCGATATAATTGATGAAGCAGCCTGGGGAACACTAATCTGGGAATACCTACAGAATGAAGATGGCAGTATACATTTCGGTACCGAAACCAAAGGGTATCCCGAACCTTTTGCTGCTCCTATGGATCTTGATGAAAAGAAATACGGGACAGTAAGGACGGATAACAGGGCTACATGCCCTGCTGCCGGCCTGTTCCTCCACCTTGCAAGAATTATTAAACCTTACAATCCGGAAAAATCAAAAGAACTTATGATCAGGGCTGATAAAGCTTTTTCCTATGGTTCCTCAGCGATGGCCGATCCGGAAAAGCTGTATTACCATCTTCAAAGATACCTGCTGACACGTAACGAAACGGATCATCAGAAAGTGAAAGAACTGTACACTATAGCCGGTAACCTAAAGAATAATCTTTTTGGGACGGTTGGATATTCGCTTAACGATAAGCTTTTTGATAATCCCGCATATATCTTTTCGTATATCGTTGCGAAAGATGTTCCAACAGATCCTGAAATCGTATCGTTTTTTACATCTGCATTAAAGGATGCCGCAGAGACTAACATTACAGAATTGAGAAAGCGTGCCTTTCCGGTAGGGAACACTCCCGAAAAAGGCGGTTGGGGACATAATGTAAGGCAGAATCATTTTGCAACTGCTTCAATGCTGATGTGGAGCCTTACAGGAGAACAGAAATATATTGATGCAGCTTCTGAACTGCTCGATTATAAAATGGGACTGAACCCGGTAGGAATAAGCTATGTAACACATCTCGGATTTCACCAGGTGCATAATCCGCACGACAGGGAGAGCGCATATACAGCAAGCCTTGGACTTGGACCCAAACCCGGGATCACTGTCTTTGGTCCGGGGATAACAGGAAGAAGGACAACCAATATTCCTGTAATACCTCAGATAAGCGAACTGCCAAAAGAACGCCAGTATGTAGATGACCGTGATATAATTTCATTTAACGAATTCACTATTTTCGAGACTCTGGCACATGATGCATGGTATACTGTGCTGGCCAATGGAGGGAAATGGAACGGGAAAGATCCTTTTTCATTCTGATTACACCTGCCCTCTCTCGCTCTCTCACTCACACTTTCACTTCAAGTCCATCTTTCCTTTGAGCGATAGCAAATAAGGCTACGAGCACCCTTGTTCTGTTCCTGGCTCTCACTCTTACACTCACTCTTACAGGGAGATAGCAGAATAGAATATTAATGGTTAAGGAAATTCAATTTAAAAATAAACCCCCTTCCAGCGATCAAATACCGATTTGTGAATGATCCGGTAATACCGCCGGTAGGTCTTATTGTAAAATTCGCTGTGGTGCATCACATATTCCCCACGCTCAAACAAGGCTTCGATTTCTTTTTTATCTTTTTCAAAATCAGGAATTTTACTCCCCATCTTTTCAATAACAGCCATGGCGGCTTCCCATTCCTTTGCCCAGGTTTCCATATCCGGATTACGGGACTCATACTAAATTAACACCTCCTGCCTGCTTTCAAGAAAACCACCTACCCGGAATTTCGGGCAAATCTAAAAAACAGATCTCTTAGATTGAGTTGTGCAGCACTGCCTCAGCTGATAGTAAGGATATTGTATTTATCGCCTTGTATCCTCCTGAAATAAGGGAAACATTGGAACGTCAAATAGTTCCGTATATTAATCCTGTAATGGCAGCCATAATCACAACCAGAATTACATAAACAGCTGTCTTCTGTGTACCTATCACACTGCGAATTACAAGCATATTGGGCAGTGATATTGATGGACCGGCCAGTAACAGAGCAAGAGCCGGACCTTTCCCCATCCCTGATGCAATAAGACCCTGAAGAATTGGCACTTCAGTCAGCGTTGCGAAATACATGAATGCTCCCACAATTGACGCAAAAAAGTTGGAAAACACCGAATTGCCGCCAACAAGAGCCGATATCCATTCATTAGGTATCACTCCTGCTATGGTCTTCCCGTCATGAGTTGATCCAAGCAGGAAACCGGCAGTGACCACTCCGATAGCAAGCAAGGGGAGGATCTGTTTTGCGAAATCCCATGTTGCAAGGGTCCAGGCTTTGTTTTCCTCATCCACTTTGTCGAAAATAGTGATACCGCTTAATGCAATAATTCCTACAAGCATTGGGACAAGAGGTCTCAGCTTATCACTATCAATAAGATTATTTGAAAGAATAACTGATGCAACAGTAACAAGGAAGGCACCAAGAACCCATTGCCATTTAATCTTAAGGATTTTTACAAGTGAATAACCAAGAACCATGCTGAAGAAACCTGTGATCCACCATTTATAATGCCAGATGGAATACCAGGTGCTTGTTGTATCTCCTTCAGCAGGTGCTCCCCAATTAGCAAAAACGAGAATCAGAACCAGAGTAAAGAAATGCAATGAAGTCTGCCACATTGGTCTTTTTTCCGGTGGCGGAACAATATTCATCTGTTCTTCTCTTTTTACCTTCTCTTCCTTCCGGTAGATAAAAGACATCAGCATCCCAATAATTATGCTGAAAATAACTGCTCCTATTATTCTTGCAACTCCCATCTCAAAGCCAAGAATCCTTGCGGTTAGAATAATTGCAAGAATATTAATTGCCGGTCCCGAGTATAAGAATGCTATAGCCGGACCAAGACCTGCGCCTCTTTTGTGAATGCTTGAGAATAAAGGAAGGATTGTGCATGAACAGACGGCAAGTATTGTTCCTGAGACAGAAGCTACGCTATAGGCTACCCATTTCTTTGCCCGGGCTCCAAAATACTTTAATACTGAAGCCTGACTTACGAATACCGATATCACTCCTGCAATGAAAAACGCAGGAAGCAGACAAAGAATAACATGTTCCTGTGCATACCATTTTACCAGATCAAGTGTTGCTGCTATTGCTGTATTGAATCTGGCACTCTCTATGGGTAAGAAGAATGCAAATGCAAAAACTGCAGTTATCCAGCCAAGTATTTTTAATTCTTTTTTAAGTTCCATGGTAATTTGAAAATTGTTAATAAGGATGATATTTTGCAAAATCCTGTATGCCTGATATCATTTTTATAAATCCCAGGAATTATATTTTAATAATATCGGGCATAAATAACCCTGTATGGAAAGTAGCGGATCAGGTTTGTTTTCACAATAACGTTGAAAAAGACTCTTTTGCGATTTATTGGTTCTTAATTAGTATTTCCTTTACCTGACTCACAGTTGGCACCTGTCCACTAAGAACTACTTTCTCATTTATTACGAGAGCAGGCGTGTGTAATATATTGTATTCCATTATCTTAATAATGTCCTGAACTTTTTCAATGCCGGCATTAATGCCCGTTTCTGCAACAGCATCCCTTGTGATCTTTTCAAGAGTTTTGCATTTCGGACATCCTGTCCCTAAGATCTTTATTTGCATGATTTAATTTTAAAATTGAGATAACTTAATAATTAATTGGTTCTATTTCCGGTGACTGGAAACATCATGTATTTCACAGATTTCCGGTTCAGTCTCACTATCTTCAAGAAATGATGTAAAAAGTTTTTTCGCTTCCTCCCAGTTCTTCCTGTTAATACAATATTTAATATATGGTGGGTTTATTTCGCCCTGAATAAGTCCGGCATATTTCAACTCTTTAAGATGTTGTGAAAGAGTCGATCTGCCTACCGGCAATTCTTCAACCAAATCCCCACTATAGCAACATGTGTTCATCTTCGACAGTTTCTTAAGAATATATACTCTCACAGGGTGACTCAATGCCTTTGAAAATCCGGCTATTTTTTGCACTTCATGAGTAAATTCCAATTTGTCTGACATTGTTCTGAATATTTTTCATTTTGTTATTTCGCAAATTTACGAAATGTTTTTATATTTGTTCCATCAAAGAAAATTTTTATTACGCATGAAAATTCTGATTCTTTGTACCGGTAACAGTTGCCGAAGTCAGATGGCACATGGGTTCCTGCAATCATTCGATAAAAATATCCGGGTACATTCTGCAGGGACATTTCCTGCTTCAGGGATAAATTCCACAGCTGTAAAAATAATGGCTGAAGCAGGGATTGACATAAGCGGGCATCAACCGAAAAATGTTGACAGGTATATTAATGACAGATGGGATTATGTAATAACTGTCTGTGATGATGCAAATGAGACCTGTCCGGTTTTCACAGGAAATGTAAAACATCGCTTACATATGAGTTATGAAGATCCCTCTCTTATGACCGGGACTGAGGAGTTTATCCTTAGTGAATTCAGAAGAATACGGGACAAGATTAAAAATGACTTTTTCAAACTCTATAATGAAAAAATAAAACCGGAAATAAATGGATAAAACAAAACAAGCATTAGATTATTTCAGAAATAAATTCAATTGTTCTCAATCGGTTCTGACTGCCTTCGGACCTGAATATGGATTATCCGAAGATGATTGCCTTAGGATAGCAGCTGCCTTTGGAGGAGGTATGGGCCGTCAGCAGCATATTTGTGGTGCTGTAACAGGCGCCCTGATGGTACTGGGTTTAAAATATGGGAAAGGACTGGACGATCATGAAGAAAAAAAGAGGTATACATACCAGTTAACAAAGGAGTTTTTTGATGAATTTGTAAGACTTAACGGTTCGGAAAACTGCTTTGAATTACTGGACAGACTGGATATGAACGACCCTGATGACTATAAAAAAATCGTTGAACGGAATTATTATGAAATAAGGTGTGAAAAATATATAACCGACGCCGTAAATATCCTCTCAAAAATGATTGAACAAAAACAACAAGAATAGAATAGGGACCCCTGATTAAGATTCTCCGACAGAGGGATCTGATACTTTGGATTTTTCTTGCGATGTTTACCTGTGCGTTTTCTGTTTATGCATAGGTGTTTATTCTGGCAGCTCTGTTATTTTTTACCTTTATAATTCTTAGGATTATCCTTAATGTATTTTACAATCCTTTCGTAATCCTTTGTGTTACGAACGATATGTACATAATAACCGCTTTGCCAGCCAAAATCAGGATTAATTTTCCGTGCCCGAACCGTTACAGATGATTTAATACCCCTGATAATTGATGGGATATTGTTCCTTTGTGGACCAAATTTGTTGATTCGGTTGTATATACAATTATGCCATGAATATGGTTTGGCATGATTATATATTTATCCATAATTAAATTTAATTCCGGACGTATCATTGGTGTCTTTTCCCATTCGTCCTGTACAATCTTACCTATTGGAGAAAATAACATTTCTCCGTTTTCAATTGATCCAAAAAATTCTTTCCTGTCTTTTGTACAAATGGTAATATAATATGAGGCATTACTCCCATAATCAAACCATGGTATACGAGGAGAGGTTATCCGGTATTTATTCCCGAATTTTTTGACCTTGTTCATGTGTAAGATCCAATGCAACGTTTTATTCCACTGGCAAATATATAAAAAATATGTATTAACCTTGCCTTATGGTGGTATGGTTTTCAGTTAAACCAATGCATCAGGTCCTGCAGGGTCAGCCGGAAAAACCTTTTTAAAAGGAGTCACCGGAACAGATACTGATTCTGCATGATAGTTAAGCCTTTTTATCATCCATACATCTTCTTTGCTTTTCCTTGTAAGGGATAATTCACACACTCCTTTTTCAAGCCATTTATTTATACCTCCTCCATGAAGAAGTGCCATTCTGACAAGCACACTGTCAGAAACCATTGGGCTTCCTGCCTGCATTGAATATGGGAAAATGGCTAAGGCAGACAAATAATCCTTTGATATATCAATGGATTGTTTTTCTCTGCTTTCAGAAGTCACATCTATCTTTTTTCCGGTAAGGCCACTTCTGAACCGTTTGTTATACAAACGTTTTACTCCTGTTTCTCTTCCCCGGAAAACTCCGCCATTATATATACATTCGCCATCTGATACAAATAATTCTGATATTTTATCATACTTGCCATCATTTAGCAGTGTTTCATAAGTATGATAAAGACCATCTATACTTTTTTCTGCCTCCAGGATTGCAATTCTTCCGGATAATTCCTCAACTCTGATTCCTGTGTCATTATCACTCTGTTCGTCAGATTTTGCAACTGCCGGCACTGTTGATACAACTACACCTGTTGTCATGACTGTTCCCATTTTCCGGATAAAGGAACGTCGACCGGTGTCTTTTTTACTATTTAGACCTGATTGGTTATTTGATATATCCATAATTAAACTCCTTTTTTTCTTGCCTTAGGACCAAAATATTTTTTTACATCATAATATCCTATATGACGACCAATCGCTCCTACCAGGCTTAATCTAACCCCCTCCCTGTTTCCCGAAAAACCAAATCCGCAGTCGCGTCTTAATTTTTCATTTATCATTACTATCATCGCATGACCGTTACATGCTTCTTCACATTCCGCTAATATATGAACACCTCTACGGACGTTTACAAGCAGGCTGGGAGCACACCATTGAGAACCCAATGACTGGTCTGCTGTGTATATTGTCCAAGCATGAGAGTTGGGAGCTGTAAAAAGATGCATGGAGGTCATATTGTTGGAATAGGTCCATGACCAGGCATGACCCACAAGATCGTCGGAAAGCTTATGTCGAAGGTATCTGGGGGGATTAATCCCTTCCATATCTGCCACACCAAAGATGGCATAATAGGATACCTCATTACCATAATATTCTGTTCCCATTTGTGAATGAATGCAGGTTGTCAGGCCATTGGTTAAATCAAGTGCTATCTGTAAGCTTGTCCTTGGTTTAGTGTCGACAAGAAGGTGACTGAACCATGCAAGGTCATGATCAGCTTCATATGCCCTGTATTCAACTTCGTGCCATGTATTTTCCTTATCTTCCCTGTATCTGAGTTTGAATTTTTCCTCAACCTTATAATGAATAACCGGACCTCCCCGATCGTATCGTAATGTAAATTCTTTTCCCACCAATATGTTGCTAAACGGCATATTGTTTACGGCCATATCAGTAGGTTCAAAGTTTGTAGTACTTTTAAGTGCTGCCTGGTGCACCTCCTCATCAGTCATGTAGATAAAATCCCTTACAGGACGATATGCCATCCTTTGTCCCTTCACCTGAGGTCTGGGAGTACCTGAAGCCGGAAACACCATAGGTTCATTGCCCTGCTTTTCAAAGGGTCCGAGAGGTGTGAGTTCTCCAACAATTTCACCTTCGCCTCTGAACATGTAATATTCCAGTTCATCCCTTTCATTAAACCCAAGCCTTACTCCAATCTGCTTCCGGGTGAAGAGGTCAACTACGTATGAAGTAAAGATGCCTGAAAATTCGCACTCAGTTCTGTTGTATATAAATATATTATCATTTACCAGTACATAATCTGACGGGCTGCAATAGCCTAATTCATCCATGAGACGTGTAAGTTCCACAAAATTTGTCGATACCACAGAGGAATAAAATTCCAGGGTTTCTATGCCTGTATCCTGCTCCCAGTACATACCCTTACCTTCTAATCTGTTTGTCAGGTGATGCCGGGTTTCAGGTGCAGTCTGACCATTCTTTTCAACATAACCATAATATATATGACGCTGTACTTCCCTGTCATCAATAATTATCTCATTACCTCCCATTGTTCTTTCTTTTCTGCCACTGGAAAACCATACTTCGATGATTGTTACAAGGCCTGTATCCTGATCAATAAATACATTATATCCCCTTTGTTCCGATGAGATCATATGTGAAAAGAAAATAATGTTTTTAAGCGCAAGGGCACCATAACTGCCTGAAAATGACTCACCATCAACCCTAACAGAAAGGTTCCTGATGTCCCGGAAAGAATAATCAAAAACAGGCCCGTCATCTGTTATAATTCTGATGGATTTCCCTGAAAGCTCATCAGTGTACTCTGACCGGCATACAGGGCCTGATTCAGCAATAGCCTTGAGTTTTTCTCCAATCTGGCTTTTCGTAAGTTTTGTATATTTAAACCGGTGCATCGGGATATTCATAGGATTGTTCATTTATTTTACTCCTTTCTTTTTTTATTCCGGATATTATGATTTTTTTTAAAATGTGTCGTGCAAGACTTCTTATAACTTCACCTGATAGATATTTGTCTGAGAGACTTTCAGTTTTACAAATTTCAATTAAATATAAGCAATTTGTTAATAAACAAGGTCGTTTCAAGATATGAAAATATCTGATAAGCATTTGATAACCTATTTGAGAGAAAACCAGTCATTCCAGAATACCGGATATATCAGCAATGAGATAGTCTGATTCTTCTGTGCAACATTTTTCCTAACTTTGTATATGTAACACAACCCGCTTGTTTAATAGTATTTTATTCAGTCACCAGTGCAAAAGACCAGATTATGAAATTCAAATCTGTTTTGAGAAGGCCGCAGGTAATTTTATTATTTGTTAGTGTGTTTCTGCTTTCTGCAGAAGGAACAAAAGAGGGCGATAATCAGTTGCAAAGCGACCGCTCTTTTACCAAATTAACCTGGCATACTGCAGGTAACCCCTATCTGCCGCTATGGGAGCATTTGCCCGACGGAGAACCTCGTGTTTTCGAAGATCCCGACAAACCGGGGAAATACCGCATCTATATTATCGGATCCCATGATGTCAGATTTAAGAGTTATTGCGGACCCGACATAAGGGCATGGTCGGCACCTGTGGAGGACTTATCCGCATGGCGTGATGAAGGGCCCATTTTTACGTACCCGATTGGCGGACAGTGGGATGTTATGTACGCTCCTGACCTCGTAGAGGTGAAAAGAAAAGACGGGACAAAGGAATACTATCTGTATCCTCACAGCCGGGGCCGAAACAGAGAAGCGATGGTGGCCAAAGGAAGTCGCCCCGATGGTCCCTTTACACCCATCAACATGACTGAGGACGGAACAGGTACTGTATCCGGAAGTACTATGGGATTCGATCCGGCAGTATTTATTGAATACATCACTGATCCGAAAGATCCTGATTATGAGATAGGGTTCAGAGCGTACGGTTTCTGGGGATTTCAAAGGTCTTCAGCTGGTCAGCTGGATCAGAACACAATGTATTCCCTCAGACCCGGAACCCATGCCATAAACTATTTTATACCTGCCAGTTCCAGGTATGGTGTCATCAGAGACCCTGAAGGCACAGTCTATCCTAATGTTTATCCTGGTGAGGATCTTGGTTCTTTTAACTTTTTTGAAGCTGCATCAATTCGTAAGGTCGGTAATAAATATGTATGGGTTTACAGCGGATATTCAGGCCCTGATTATGGGTTAAGCAGTACCAACTCAGCCTTACGTTACGCCTATGGAGACTCTCCGTTGGGTCCATGGAAAAGCGGAGGTGTCCTTGTCGATTCACGGACGGTGGTACCGGGTCAGGACGGGACTACACTACAGACAAGTTATTCGGGACATAATACACATGGTAGTCTCGAATTGATCAACGACCAATGGTATGTTTTCTATCACAGGGCACCAAGGGGATTCGGAAATGCGCGTCAGCCAATGGTAGCCCCGGTCAAAGTTGCATGGGATGAAAAACCGGTATCTGAAGGGGGAAAAGTTACTATCAGAGGTTATAACCCTTATTCGGAAGATAATATATGGACTGCAAAAGATAGCCAGGGGAGAGAATATACAGGAGCCGAAGTTACTTCAGAAGGCTTTCATATATACGGACTCGATCCCTATCAGTATTACTCTGCAGGATACGCATGCTATCTTTCCAATACCAACACTCAGCAGGATTCATGGGATATATGGGATAACAACATGCCCATTGCTGATGTGGGGAACGGACATATTATAGGATACAAGTACTTTGGCTTCGGAGGACTTGATAAAGACAGGAAAGGCCTGAAGGCCTTCAAAGGGACCAAACCCCGGAACAAAACAGCATTCAACCTGTTCCTTACACCAAAGACAAAAAACGCATTTAAGGTCAATGTCTGGCTTGACGGACCCTGGGATAATGATACATGGAAAGGCAAAAAGATTGGTGAAATAAATGTACCTGCAAATTCTGCACAGGAAATAACAAAATTCACGACAGACGTCTCAGCCTTTGTTGACAAACTGGACAAAAAGCATGCTATCTTTCTTGTGGCCGAAGGTCCGGATAAAGAGGGTCTTTTCGATTTAAGCGGACTGGGATTCAGTTCTAAGGAAAAGAAAATTGTTCGTCCGGTTGCACCCACAGTAAGTATCAGAGTTAACGGAGAGGAGATAGATCTCCCGGACACTCCGGTCAGATCTACAAATGCCAACGGTATTGTCAGTCCTGATCTTTATGAGACTACATATAAACTTCCGTCCGGCATAACCGGAACACCAATCGTATCGGCATCTGCAAGCGATCCTGAGGTGAAAGTAACTGTGACCCAGGCGGAATCGAATTCAGGAAAAGCTATTGTTAAATTTGATTATAAAGGCGTAGTCAAAACTTACATAGTCATGTTTGCTTTAAAATAAATCCTTTATGAATACAAAAAATGAACCGCAGGACTTCGCATTAATCCGCAAGCAGTGTGAAAAGACAAGCCTGATCACTGAACGGGTAATTGATGATTACATTCTTGCATTTGCAGCAAGACATCGTGATCTGGGGAAAAAAATGATACAGAATTTTTCAAGGTTTAACCATATACTTTCAAAATTTGACAAATCCCATGTGGAATTGTTTAAGAGTCAGTATATAACACACCGGGTCTTCAAAAATGGCGGTTTGATAGAAAAATTCCTTAGAAATCCTGCCCTGGATCATTTCACTGGAGAGGACAGGGAATACCTGATGCAGCAGTCGGAGATCCCCTGGCGTTTCAGCTTCTCCGAAATGTTGAATGAACCGGCTGAAGATTTCTATTTGATGAAAGATATATTCTCCGGAGAGGAATACCTTCTGTTCTCACCTTCAATTGTCAGATTAAAGGCTACAGAAAATATACTTCTCTGGTTTAACCTTATCGGATATAACGGATTATGCTGGCAGAGCTACGGGCCTATCGGGGCGTTTCAGAGCTTTGGACCTGAAGACGTATTTTTCTTTGCCACGGAAAATAATCCGGGTCTGGAGGATGAATCAGAAGTGCAAAAAGATATTGAAAATGATCCTCTTCCATATATGATGTTGCTATCAGGCGCTGCTTTCCCCCGAACCTTTCATAAGAAGGACGAGATAATAATCATGATGGCTGAACATGAATCGGGAAAACCGGATACTGTCAGACTCAGGAATAAATTTATTTCTGAGTACAACGATGGAGTTTACCGGTTTACCCACAAATTGACCGGAATACCTCCTGGTTTTGCTCAGATATATTATGATGAGGATGAAGAAATTCTGTTATTCCATGCACTGACAGAGACAGGGTTTAAACGTCTGGTAAAGGATTTCAAAACATTTGGTTATGATATCCCGGATATACCCTATCTCAGGGTCAGACCACAAATGGTAACTACAACTGAAACAATCCTGAAAAAGAAAATAGTGCTGAACGAGTATGAGGATCTATTTGAAAAAGATACAGATCCGGCAGATGACAAACACACTAAAAAGATGAATGCTTTTTTGGCTCTTGTCATCCCTGAGATAAATGAAGGCCGGGAACCTGATATTGAAGAAGCAGCACGAAAAACAGGGATTGCTCCTGACACCGCCAGCGACCTGGTAAAAATAATCCGGGATCAGAGTGCCGGGTTAAAAGGACCAACCCCTTTGAAAATGAAAAAAGAGCAGAACTTAAATGAGAGAGGCAAAAGCCTTAAATCAGGCCCAAAATCAGCAGAGTTAAGTAATCTTTTCCTTGCAGCAAAACAAATATACGATCTGGAGCCCTGGAAAAGTCTTTATGAAACTGACATTTTCGGGGTGAAGATGCCCGGCAGCGGACTAACCTGGTTCATTTCGGTTATGGGAATACACGGTGAGTTCACTGCAATCGCAGCATACAAGGGCTACTACGGGCTTTTCAGGTTTAATGAATTACAGGAGAGAGAAGGAAGCCTTCCCGATACGAGTTTGTTTACAATACCTCATCTGCTGATTTCATTCACTGACCGTAAAGATCTGGATAAAGAAGATCTGGAGGCAATTAAGAAATCAGGAGTAAACTTCCGGGGCAGGGGTCAATGGCCAAAAATTGAAGAGATAATTCCCGGATTTGCCCCGGCTTTTCCAGAAAAAAAGACTATGGAAGACCTGCCGGTGTTACTGGATCAGGTTGCATCACTACTTATATCAGCCCGGAATAATCCCGATATCCTTTACAAAGAAGGAGATAAAGGAGATTATATTCTGATAAGGACACCTTATTCTGATAAGGGTGAGATTAAATGGAAGAACGACTACGAAATTCCTGACTCTGAAAAAGCGAAAGTGAAATACCAAATGACATACAGGCAAAACAGTTCTGATGAAGTCTCAAAACTGCAGTCTTCAAATGTTACCCTGCAGACTGACCTGGTTCTGTTACCTACCCCGGTAAAGGAAAAGGGCAGAAAAGCCTTTTTCCCTTTTATGTTGTTACTGTTGGACAAGAACAGTGGAATGATCCTCGGAATGGATCTTTTACATCCCGATCCGGACCTGCCTTCCATGTATGAGTCTGTCCCACAGAAAATGCTTGAAGCAATCCTGAAATTAGGCTACAGACCTGAGCAAACAGAGTTCAGGACAAGCTTATTCTTTGATCTGACAAAGAATGCTCTCAGACGCTCGGGATGTACACCGGTTATGGTAGGAAAAATGCCTCTGATGGATGAAGCAATCGGGTCGCTTTTTAATAACTTTATGAGTCAAAACGAGCCACCGGCGATATAAACATTATAAGGATCGCTTGCTTATCTCATCCAGAATATCCTGTATTTCATCATGGCATTTCCCCTGCTATAATCCGGTAATCTCCCTGAAATTAACCCGGAAAGCAAATGGTACTAATGACAGTCAACCAGGTGTGACCTTTTATGATCTTTTAATTTTCATTATCTTTGTCTTTTCTCATACATATAAAAAATCCCAAAACATAAATGATCTTTAATGAATTAGATCTGATTCCGGAACTGCTGGAATCAATTGAATATATGGGGTTCACGGAAACCACCCCTGTTCAGGAAAAAGCACTACCGGCAATTATGGCGGGAAAAGACCTCATAGCCTGTGCCCAGACAGGTACCGGAAAAACTGCAGCTTATCTTTTGCCAGTTTTGAATGAAATTTTTACAAAGAAACCCGATCATACACATACACTTATACTGGTTCCTACCCGTGAACTGGCTATACAGATCGATCAACAGATTATTGGTCTGGCTTATACATTAGGCATTACATCTATCGCTGTTTATGGTGGCGGAGATGGGAGCGGATGGGAACAGGAAAAAATTGCTCTCTCCGGGGGTGCTGATATAATTGTTGCTACCCCGGGCCGACTGATTTCACATCTTAATCAGGGTTATGTGAGATTTGATCAGATTGAAGTATTGGTCCTTGATGAAGCTGACTGTATGCTCGACATAGGATTTTATGAGGATATTATGCATATAATCTCCTGTCTCCCCGAAAAACGCCAGACTCTGATGTTCAGCGCTACAATGCCAGCTAAAATCAGGGCCATGTCAAAGCGTATAATGAAAAAACCGGTGGAAATTGCTCTTGAAATATCGAAACCTGCCGACGGAGTTAAGCAAATTGTATATCATCTGCAGGATGATCAGAAAGTACCTCTCATAAACAAACTTCTTTCTGACAATCCGGATCACCATAGCATCCTGATATTCAGCTCTACTAAAAAGAAAGTAAATGATATTGTCAGGGGATTGCGCTCAGGGAATTATCTCGTTGAAGGTATTTCTTCAGACCTCGACCAAAAGGAAAGGGAAAGGATGCTGATAAGGTTCAGTACCCGTAAAAGTCGCGTGCTTGTTGCCACAGATGTTCTCAGCAGAGGGATTGATATCAAGGATATCAATATGGTAATTAATTATGACGCTCCGTCAGATGCTGAAGATTATGTGCATCGTGTCGGGCGTACTGCACGTGCTGAGAAAACAGGAGTTGCAGTGACACTTATCAACAAAGCGGATCTGATCAAAATGCAGAGAATTGAAAAACTGATTGGTCAGAAAATCAATTTAGTAAGTCTCCCTGATTCTTTGGTCAAAAAAACCATTAAAACCCAGAGCTCCCGTGTTTTACTTAAGAATTCTGTAGAGCACAAATCAAATAAGACAAGAAAGAAGAAACGATTCTACAGAGCAAAAAAGAAAATGAGCAACTCTAAGAATAAATTGCCAAATTAAATCTGAACCAGCTTTTCTCCAGCATCAACAACGTTTCCATGCAATTAAATTTCAAAATCATGTTGTATATTTAGTAAGTCATTAATTCCGAAAAGATATGGAAACGGTCAGGAACATTCTGAAATTGATAATCCTTAAGATAGGGGATCATAATATTACAGTCTCAACCCTGCTGATAGTAATTCTTATTTTCCTTGTTACCAAAATCCTGTTGTGGATCATTAAAAAAACTATTTTCAGAAAACAGACTATTGAAAGGATGCAAATGAGTAATGCCTACTCATTATTCAAGATCATCAAGTATATCCTTTGGATAGTTTCAGTACTGTTCATGATGCAGACTCTGGGAATCAGCATTACCGTTCTTCTTGCCGGTTCAGCTGCTTTACTGGTTGGTATCGGACTGGGGCTTCAACAAACTTTCAACGACTTTATTTCAGGTATTATTCTTCTTATTGAAGGAAGCACCCGGATTGATGATGTCCTTGAAATTGACGGCGAAGTGGTAAAAATCCAGGAGATAGGAATAAGGACATCCAAAGGGCTTACAAGGGATGATATAGTTATTATTATTCCCAACTCAGCAATCACTACGAGTAAGGTAATAAACTGGAGTCACCAGTCGAAAAAAACACGTTTCAGGATTAAAGTCGGGGTTGCATACGGATCTGATGTTGATCTTGTCATCAGGATTCTGGAAGAAAGCGCCCTGGAGCATCCAGAAATAAAGGATAAGGAACATATTAATGCCCGTCTGGTTGATTTCGGCACTTCATCTCTCGACTTTCATCTGCTTTTCTTCAGCGATAATGTCTTCAGGGTTGAAAAGATTAAAGCGGACATAAGGAAGATCATCAACAGGAAATTCATTGAAAATGGTATTGTGATCCCCTTCCCTCAACT
>DAINPM010000048.1:0-18275 GCA_036743455.1 Bacteroidales bacterium
GAACATAATAATAAAAAGAAATAGAATAACAGGCGTATTATTTCAGATGAAAAAAGAGGATATCTCAAAAGATCATCCTCTTGGGCTGTATGACAGGGACATGTATTAACTGCGGGGCAAACCGGAAATATATGAGAAACCTACTACTCATTAATTATTATTATTTTTGCATTACATATTATTCATGGGAAGGATCATTGGTATAGATTACGGAAGGAAACGAATGGGACTGGCAATAACAGACCCCCTGGGCCTCTTCGCCTCTCCTCTTACTACCATCAATCCGAATGACTTCGATAGTTTTATTGACAAGCTCATGAAATCTGAAACAATCGAATCATTTGTTGTAGGATATCCTGTGAAAATGAACAATACACCAAGTGAGGCTGTTAATGATATCAACCCCTTCATTAAAAAACTAAAGAAAAAATATCCTGATATACCTGTCTTCCTTGCTGATGAGAGATTCACATCGCAGATGGCACTACGGACAATGATAGATGGAGGAGTTAAGAAAACAAAAAGAAAAAATAAAGCCACCATTGATATGATAAGCGCTTCTATAATACTACAATCCTTCCTTGATAAAAACTGTAAAAAATGATATATCCCATTGTAATTTACGGCCATACTGTACTCAGACAGGTCTCTGAAGATATTGACAAAGATTACCCCGACCTGGATAATATCATCGGAAATCTCTTCGACACCATGTATAAATCCGATGGAGTAGGTCTTGCTGCTCCCCAGGCAGGAATGTCAATAAGGATTTTTGTCATCGACGGCAGCCCTCTGGCAGAAGATGAACCATCCCTTGCCGGTTTTAAAAAAGTCTTTATCAACGCCCATATAACAGAAAAATCAGGAGATAAAATCTCTATGGAAGAAGGCTGTCTGAGCATACCCGATATCAGGGAAGAGGTCAAACGTGAAAACTATATCCGTCTTGAATATTATGATGAGAACTGGCAGTTTCATGATGAAGTTTTCGAAGGATATACTGCAAGGATTATTCAGCACGAATACGACCACCTCGACGGGATACTGTTTACCGACAGAGTCAGCCCACTTAGGAAAAAACTTCTTCAGGGTAAACTGAAAGGCATAAGCAAAGGACATTTTGATGCCGATTATAAAACGATACTTGCAGGTCAGAAAATAAAAACCACCTGAATAAGGCTTAACTGGTTGGGTAACACGGGCAAAAGCGGAAAGCCCTTTCATGAAGAAGAAGTATAGTCAGTTATCTTACTTTTTCCTATATTTATACTGTCTTATTTAACGCTGCTGACCGTGCTTCACAGGGAAATACCTTTCCTGCGTATTATATTACCACTATGTGCCGGTATTATTTCAGGATATTTTTTCCATCCCGAAACCAGATTCCTTATCCTCAGTGCCATACCTGTCATACTCCTGTTCCTGGCAAGCCTTCATTATAATACCTCCCTTGCCAACAGTCTCTATGGTCTGGCTCTTACATCTGCATTATATATAACGGGACTATTCCTTTATACTGAAGAAAAAAAGAGCCTGTCAGAACTCTATTCCGAAGAAACTGTTTTTTCCGGTATTCTCGATAATTATCCGGAAGAGAAAAAGAACAGTATAAGTATAGTTCTTAAACTGGATAATATAATAGACGGTGACTCATGTATCCCTGTAAAAGGGTCTGTACTATTGTATCATAGAAAGACTGCCGGTCCAATACCATATCTGCCCGGTGACAGATTGATCATTCAATGCACTCCGATAGAAATACAAAACAGAGGAAACCCTTATGAGTTTAATTATAAATTCTACATGGAGAATCATGGTATTGCTTATTATGCCTTTACCGATGAATACAGTGTTATCAGGCATCTTCTTCCTGAGAAAAGAAAGCTGAAACACCTTGCTCTGATTGTCAGGGAAAAGATTATAAATATGTTCAGAAACAGGGGCATGGAAGAAGAAAGGGTAGCACTGGTATCAGCCATACTCCTGGGTCAGAAAACGCTGCTTGACAATGAACAGAAACAATCTTTCATGAAAGCCGGGGTAATGCATATTATGGCTGTCTCAGGACTTCATGCCATGATACTGAGTCTCTTTGTTTACAGAATGTTGTTCTTCCTTAAAGGCCGGATGGAAACAGCAAGGGTAATCATAACGATCATCATCCTGTTTTCCTTTGCTTTCATCACAGGACTGACACCATCAGTTCTCAGAGCTGCAATGATGTATTCCTTTCTCCAGACAGGCAAAATACTGAAAAGACCGGTAAATAACATAAATTCAGTGCTGGCATCAGCATTCATCCTGATAATGATCAGACCATCGGTTATATTTGATTCCGGCTTCCTTCTCTCCTATTCTGCCGTAATATTCATTATCTGCTTTTACCGTGATCTTTATTCCAGACTGAGTTTCCGTCATTATATACCGGATCTTATCTGGCAGTCAGCTGCAGTTACGATAATTGCACAACTGGGGACACTCCCTCTCACTGTGATGTTTTTCAACAGGTTCCCTGTCTGGTTCATCCTTTCAAATATAATAATAGTACCACTGGCAACAATCCTGATAATTACAGGAGTGCTTTCCATACTGACATACCCTGTTTATTTTCTTTCTTTTCATCTTATGAAACTGCTGGGGCATCTGAGCGGATTAACTGAATATCTCACCGGCAAAGCCTCATCCCTGCCCTTTTCAACTATTGAGAATATAGGGATCACGACAGGCGGATGCATATTTCTTATGGCAACAATATACCTTACTGTCCGCTATGTTTTAAACAGGGAAAAAGTATCGGTGTTGTTACCTGTATATGCACTGCTTGGTTTGGTAATTATATCAACAGCCAGAGATATCATGACAAGGAAGAGCAGTGAACTAATTGTTTATAATACCATTAATTCTACAACTGTCGGGATAAGAACCGGGAAAAACCTTCAGGTATATTCCGATTCATTATTTTCTCAGGAAGTGAACCGGCATAGTGCTGTTCTCAGACTAAAGAAAAACATATCACCACTGACAAAAGAAGCTCTTCTTATCACTGCAGAAAATAAAAACATCCTCATCACTGCTTATCTTACAGAAGAGTTGATCAAAGAAACGACTCCCACCTATATTATTCTGACTACAGAGGTAAATTCTTGCGGAGAACAGACAAAATCTTTTCCCGGTGTAAAAAATATAATCCTGGGGTCCGGTGTATCAGGTATTTACACAGACACCACTGCTCCTTCATTTCATGTTGTGAAGAAAGAAGGAGCTTTTTATGTCCTATTATGAAAGGTGAATTAAAATATTGATCAAAAAACTTGAGTATTAACATATTTATCTATTATTTTGCCCCTGTTTTTTTCATATCATATACATGAGAATAATAATTGCCGGTGCCGGAGAAGTAGGGACACATCTGGCTAAGATGCTGTCGAACGAGAACCATCAAATAATTCTTATCGATCCTGAAGATGAACGCTTAAAGCCCGTTGAGTCATCTCTGGATGTTCTAACATACCATGGTTCTGCTACCTCAATGAATATTCTGCAGGATGCTCTCCGTAAGAAAACAGATCTTTTTATTGCTGTAACTAATTCTGAAGACACAAACATAACAGCGTCTATTCTTGCAAAACGTTTTGGTGCTCTGAAGACAGTCGCCAGGATAGGTAATCTTGATTATCTGGAACATTCATTACTTGATTTTTTCAGGATACTGGGGATTGATTCTCTTATCTATCCCGAACTTATTGCTGCACGCGAAGTACTCCTTATGTTACAGGAAACAGGAGCTACCGAATATATGGAATTTTCTGAAGGGAAGCTTTCAATGTTTGTTCACAGGCTCGATGAGAATGCTCCTATCCTTAATAAAAGTCTTGAAGAGACAACTAATTTTAATAAAACGGATAAATACAGGGCAGTAGCTATCAAGAGAAACGACCAGACGATCATTCCCCGCGGTAATGAAGAATTTCAACTGGGAGATCTGGTATACATCATCTCCCTTCATGAAGGTATTGAAGAGATGATGAAGACCTCAGGGAAAAAGAATTTTGAAACGGAAAGTATTATGATCCTTGGGGGCAGCAAAATAGGAAGACACATAGCTTTTTATATGCAGCGCACATGTGAAGTCAAACTCATCGATTCCGATCCGGAGCGCTGTGAAGACCTGGCGGAGATACTGGATAACACTCTTATTATAAACGGAGATGGCCGCAATATGGATCTTCTTGAACAGGAAGGAATTTCAGGTATTGATGTGTTCATTGCCGTGACAGGTGATTCTGAGACGAACATTCTTTCCTGCCTGCTGGCAAAAAAACTGGGAGTCAGAAGAACTATTGCCGAAGTAGAAAACATAGAATATATCAATCTTGCAAAAAATTCCGGAGTAGATACAATAATCAATAAAAAAATTGCTGCAGCCAGCAGGATATACCGGCACACCACAAATCTTAACATGACCCAGGTTAAATTCATGGCAGGAACAGATGCTGAAGTTATTGAATTTATCGTACCTCCTAATGCAAAAATAACAAAGGGCACTCTGAGAAGTCTTGATTTTCCCAAAGATGCTATCATTGGAGGTGGAACAAGAGACGGTGTTCCATATATAGCTACAGGTAACACTATCATACGGGCAAATGACAGAGTGGTGGTATTTACCTTACCTTCAGCATACGACCGTCTAACAAAATTCTTTACCTGAACAGAGAATGTTGAATTTCAGGATCATCGCCAGATTCTTCAGCCTCGGACTTATATTTGAAGGTTTGTTCATGCTGCTCTCAGCTATTGTAGCTTTCCTTTATAAAGAACCTTCATCAATACTCTTCTCAGGGATTTTCACTATCGTTATCGGGATCCTTGTCTATACTCCTTTACGCAACGAAGAAAAAATTTATGGTAACAAGGAAGGCTATGTTATAATCACGGGCATGTGGCTACTGGTAACTATTTTTGGCACATTACCCTATCTTATGACAGGAGCCATCAGCAATTTTACCGACGCTTTCTTTGAGTCCATGTCGGGTTTTACCACTACCGGTGCAACCATCATGACAAGCATAGAATCACAGTCTCATGGAATACTCTTCTGGAGAAGCCTTACCCAGTGGACAGGCGGAATAGGTTTTATAATAATCTCCCTCTCACTGTTACCGGTGGACAAAACACTCAACATACAACTCACACTGTCTGAATTCACAGGCCAGGCCACTGATAAGATCCATCCGAAAACCAGAGAAGCTACAAAGCGTCTGGTATTAATTTATACTGTTCTGACCCTGGCAGAGGTTATTTTACTAAAGCTTAGTGGAATAAGCTTTTTCAATGCTTTTTGTATTGCCTTCAGCACTATGTCAACAGGAGGCTTCTCCCCAACCGACTACAGTCTTACTTACCTGGGCAATCCCCTTGCATTGGTCATACTAACCTTCTTTATGTTCCTGGCCGGAACAAACATGACGATCATTTACTTTACCCTGAAAGGTAACTTTAAAAAGATTTTACAAAACAATGAATTTAAATTTTATGTTATTGTTGTTCTGTCTTTTGTCATTTTAGGGTCTTTTGCCCTATGGCACGGGAAAATATACCAGGCCGGTGAAGCTATCCTGAACGGGGCCTTCCAGATTGTATCAATAATAACCACAACAGGCTTCTATAAAACAGATTACAGTGCATGGAGCAGCCTGATGACAATAATCATCTTTGTCCTTATGTTTACCGGAGGAACATCAGGTTCAGCCAGCGGCAGCCTGAAAATGGCAAGATTATGTCTGGCTGCAAGAAACGCCAGAAAAGAACTCATAAGAATAATACACCCTAATGCCGTTGTGCCTGTCCATTTTTACCATAAAGTAATTCCCGGCCATTTGATATATAATCTCCTGGTCTTTATACTAATATACTTTATTATTATTTGTATCAGCTCACTGGTGATATCTTTTATGGGATACGATTTCGTGACTTCTTTCAGTACATCTGCTGCCCTGCTGGGTAACATCGGTCATTCATTCGGATCATTCGGACCTTTTAATACCTATAGTTCAGTACCTGCAGGAGGGAAATGGTTTTTCTCTTTTCTGATGTTTCTCGGACGCCTGGAACTGATATCTGTTCTGATTCTTCTTAACAGGAATTTCTACAGACGCTGAAACAGTTATTACCACTCCGGAATACCCAGACCCTGCCTTACAATAACTGGCTCGTCACCCGTACAATCGATTACGGTCGATGCTTCATTCATTCCATAGCCACCATTAATAACGATATCTGCAATATCACGGAATTTTTCATGTATCAGCTCAGGATCAGTGGTATATTCAATTATTTCATCCGGATCATGTATTGACGTTGTAACAATGGGACGTCCCAACTCCCTGACTATCTCCATCACAATACTGTTGTCAGGGATCCTTATACCCACCGTCTTTTTTTTGTTTTTGAACATCCTTGGGATCTGGTTATTGGCTTTTACGATAAAGGTAAAAGGACCGGGCAGATTCCTTTTCAACAGTTTGAAAATATTATTATCCCGTATAACAGTATACTCCGACAGCTGGCTCATGTCGTGAAAGATAAGCGACAGGTCAGGATTTTTTGGGTTCATTCCTTTAAACTGTGCTATCCGCTCAATAGTCTTACCGGCATTCACGTCACACCCCATGGCATATACTGTATCAGTCGGATAGATAACTATCCCGCCGGCTTCAAGAGTGTCCACCACCGTCCGGATATGCTTATGACTTGGATTCTCCGGGTAAATACGTAAGAGCATATTAATTATTTGTTTCCTGCAAATATATGGAAAAGAAATAAAAGTCTTTTCCGCTTTGCTCCCGCACAGTCTAAAGACTGAGGGTGACTCAAAAGGGCATCCTTTTTTTTTTATATGTTCATTTCTTTTTGTTCGTCCAAAAAGAAACGAACCAAAGAAAAAGGGCGCCGCGCATTCCAGGACTTAATGTTGTTTATAAGTAGCAATTTATACAACTGTAAATTTAAAAAATCTATACAATCGAGCACATAACCCTGATTAATAGCTTATTAAACCCCCTTTAGGGGGCTTGGGGGTGGGGTTTGGGGGTTGTACTCGAAGTAAGCACATTAGCCCTGTCATACAGCCCATTAAGTCCCGCTTACGGGATTTGGGGGTGTGGGGGCTTAGGGGGATTGGGGATTTGGGAGCTTAAGGGTGTGGGGGCTTGGGGCTTTGGGTGTCGGACAGGCAGGATGAGTCAGATAAAAAAAAGGGTAAGCTCCTTATATCGCACCGCTACAACCACCTACCCTTGCTACCTTCCGGTCCTGGGGGAGTTCAGCAGGAGCTGGTCGTATAAGACTTACCCCGTACAAAAATAGTATAATTTACAGATCATGCCAAATATTATTCCAATAAGGCCTTACTGCTCTTTGTCATTTTTAAATTATATTTGTTGAAAGGATATCTTTACCCTGAACTAATAACTATAAACTATGGAACAAAACGTAAATGTCTGGAAAGCTAATCTGATGAACGGACTTATCCTCGGCCTGATAGGAGTGATCTATTCCCTGATCGTCTATTTTCTTGATCTGTCACTTAACCCCATCCAGGGTTACATATTCATGGTGATACAAATAGTGATCCTTTACTACCTTGTTAAATCTTACCGTGATAATTATATGCACGGGATGATAAGCTTCGGACAGGCACTTGGGGCAGCTATTATTATATGCCTTTATTACAGCATCATCATAGCACTGTTCACATATATTCTCTATGCTTTCATCGATCCCGACCTCATTGATAAAACCCTTGCCATGGCAGAAGAAAAACTCCTTGAGAGAGGTCTTGGCCAGTCGCAGATAGATGCAGCCATGAGCGTTCAGGCAAAAATAATGAAACCGGCATTTATAGCTCCTATGGGCATCTTTGGCAATATGTTGCAGGGACTGATCATGTCACTCATAGTAGCCGCTTTCGTACGCAAAGAAGGAAATCCTCTGGTTGATAATGTTGAATAAGGAACAGACAGTAAAGCCGATGGATCTTTCTGTTATCATCCCCGTTTATAACGAAGCAGAGTCATTGCCGGAACTGATCGACTGGATTGTAAGAGTATGCTCTGCTGAAAATATATCTTCCGAAATAATTTGTATTGATGATGGCAGTTCCGACCATTCCTGGGAAACAATAGAAGATCTTGCAAAAAAATACAAAAACGTCAAAGGTCTGTGTTTCCGTCGTAACTACGGAAAAGCAGCGGCCCTTCACACAGGATTCAGGGAATCATCAGGAGAAGTCGTAATTACTATGGATTCCGATCTGCAGGACAGTCCCGATGAGATCCCTGAACTTTACCGTATGATAAGAGATGAGGACTATGATATGGTATCGGGATGGAAGAAAAAAAGGCACGACCCCTTTATCAAACGGTGTACAAGCAAATTGTATAATCGTACTGCAAGAAGATCTTCCGGAATAAAACTGCACGACTTCAACTGTGGTCTGAAAGCCTATAATGCCGAAGTAATTAAAAGTATTGAGGTGTATGGCGAGATGCACCGCTATATACCCATACTGGCAAAAGAGGCCGGGTTCATGAATATAGGTGAAAAAATTGTCAAACACTATCCCAGGAAATACGGATCATCAAAATACGGAATAGACCGCTTCGTAAAAGGCTACCTCGACCTTCTCACTATCAGCTTTATCAGCAGGTTCGGGAAAAGACCTATGCATCTCTTCGGTCTCCTGGGTTCAATAATGTTCTTCATCGGAATGATCATGGCCGCTTATCTGGGTATCTGTAAACTCATTTATGTACATAATAACCTGCGGGCTCCACTGATAACCGACAGCCCGTATTTCTACATAGCTCTGACTGTGATGATAATAGGGTCCATACTCTTCCTTACAGGCTTTCTGGGAGAACTGATCAACAGAAACTCATCCGAAAGGAACAGATACCTTATAAAAGAAAAAATCAATATCTGAATTATTCACCTGCCCTGTATAAATGCAGGTTGGCCTCAGGTATACCAGCCCTGCGACCGGCTTCCATATCGCTCTCCTTGTCTCCGAATAACTCACACTGAGAGATATCCAGGTCGAACTCCTCAATGGCTTTTAACAACATTCCGGGTTCGGGCTTGCGACAGGGACAGGGACCTGTAAAATCAGGATGATGAGGACAATAATACACTTTTGATATAGTAATACCTCTCCTGGAAAATTCATCTGTCATCCATGCCGTTACCTTCAGAAAGTCCTCTTCAGAATAAACACCCCTTGCAATCCTCGCCTGATTGGTTATTACCAGGATAAGGAAACCATCATCCAAATACCTTCTGCATATATCAAAGATCTCTTCATTGAAAACAAAATCATCATTAGTGAAAACATGCCCACAGTCATAATTTATGACTCCATCCCGGTCAAGAAAAAGAGCTTTGTTCATAGGTATTAAGGGTTCTGTATTTGCAGTTATCTTTCATTTATACTCTGTATCAATAGCTTCCTGAGCTTTATTATAATCTTCCGGGATACCTATATCTATAAAGAGATCCTCGAAAACGAGGCCTTTGATGTTCTCAGTCTGAAAATACTGCTCCATCATATCTCTTTCGAGAGAAAAAGCTTCCGGCAGTTTTGATGATTCAATAATACTTCTGTTTATCAGATAAATACCTCCGTTGATGAGCGCATCCCTGCCCCTTTGTTTTTCATTGAATCGTATAATAGTATCATTAACACATTCCACTGTTCCATATCGGCCGGGATCCTGCATTTTTTTCAGTGCCATGGAAAAGCGGCTGCCCGTTGAGTTATGAAAACTGATAAAGCTGTTAAGATCAATAGGAAAATAAGTATCTCCGTTTATTACCAGAATATTTTCGCTTTTCGTCCAATGCAGGGCATACTTAATAGCACCGCCTGTTCCCAGAGCCTTTTTCTCAATGGCATATTCGACTGACATCCCTCCGAATGAGTCACCAAAGAATTCAATTATCTTTTCATGCTTATATCCGACCGAGAGTATTACTTTTTCCACAGGGGAAGAAGTTAACCAGTTAAGAACATAATAAAGGAAAGGTTTCCCTTTGACAGGAGCCATTGGTTTTGGAATGTCCGGGAAAATACTGCTCAGACGTGTACCTTTACCTCCTGCCAGAATTATTGCTTCCATGTATCATTTAATTTCCAGGCCTGACATCCGTGCTCGCTGAAATGGAAATTAACCACTCTGCCGGTGAATCTGGTCAATGTATTAATCAGATTTATTCTTTTCTCCGGATTGACGGAAAAGAACATAAAACCACCTCCTCCTGCTCCCGACACTTTGCCTCCGTACGCTCCTGCCTTAATAGCTGCTTCATAGATGTTTTCTATATGTTTATTACTTATCGATCCGGCCATCATTTTCTTGTTCTCCCATTCCCTGTCAAAGGACTTTGAGAAACCAACTATATCACCCTTAAGCAGATACTCTTTCATAATAAATGAACTCTCCTTTATCCTCTGGGTTGCCTCTATCTGTGTTTTTCGGCCTTTTTCAGTGTTCTCCTGCTGCTCTTTTATTATCTCATCAGAATTTCTTGAAGCACCGGTATAAAAAAGCACCATCGATGCTTCCAGCTCATCTATTATCCATCTTTTTATTCTGAGGGGATTGACAATCACCCTGTCATCCTTGTGAAATTCAATGAAATTAAAACCACCGAATGTAGCGGCATACTGATCCTGTTTCCCTCCTCTCAGAGCAAGATCCACCCTTTCTATCCGGTAAGCCATATAAGCCAGGTCATAATCACCCATCGGCAGGTTAAGCCATTCTGCAAAAGCCTTCAGGACAGCAACTACCATTGTCGAAGAAGAACCCAGTCCGCTGCCGGGAGGAGCATCACACCAGGTAGTCATCCTGAAAGAAAGGGCTTTGCTGATCCCAAAATCCTTTACTACCCTGTTATACACCCCTTTATGGAGGTCAAGCATCCCGTCTGCCGGCAGGACGAGCGATGACTCATATATCCTCCTGCAATTAAGATCAGCAGCATTGATCTCAATTGTATTATTATCAGTTTCCTCTATGGTACAATGAGCATACTGATCAATAGTGGCATTCAGAACTGCACCTCCGTACAACTCCGAGAAAGGAGACACATCACTGCCTCCTCCGGCCAATCCAAGACGTAAAGGAGCTTTGCTTCTGCAAATCATACAATATAATATTAATCTAATGTCATGATCATGTATATTAAAACATGACCACAAATCTACTGTTATTCAGTTATATATTTTTTACTTTCCTCATATATCTCCATCACTTTGCCTGTGAGCTTATCCCAGGTAAATTTATCCTTTTCCTTGATAACCCCTTCTGTGAACTGCGTGTAACGGTCATTGTCAAAGAAGTCGGCCAAAGCATCGGCCACATATCCGGGATCAGGCTTCACAACATAACCTGACACACCATCAGACACTATCTCACTCAGACCTCCTACATCCGTTACAAGCATTGGCTTTTCATAATGATAGGCTATCTGTGTAACACCGCTCTGCGTGGCACTCCTGTAGGGCTGAACAACCAGATCGGCTGCACAGAAAAAGGAGGCCACTTCATCTTCCCTTATAAAACGATCATATAGTATTATTTCATCATCAATACCATATTTATTTATAATATCCCTGTAGGGTCTGTCATCTTCATAAAACTCCCCGGCAATGATCAGTTTAACTTTCTTCCCCCTGAGTCGTACATCACCGAAAGCTTCAAGCAAAATATCCAGCCCTTTATATGCCCTGATAAATCCGAAAAAGAGAAGGTAAGAATGATCAGCAGGTAGCCCCAGCTTTCCCAGAGCTTCCTCACGGGGAACGGGAGACCCGTAATTATCGAAGAGAGGATGCGGATTAAACCTCACAGGAAAATTTATTTTAAAAGTTTTCAGATCATACATGACACTTGTTGACATCACTATAGCGCCATTAATGGTTCTGACAAATAATCCTGTAAGAAAACGATCGATAATACTTTTTTCATGTGGAATGACATTATCGAAGATACATATAACGCGCGTTATACCGTTTTTCACTGCCGATCTGGCTACCGTAGAAAAAGCCGGAGCCATAAAAGGATGCCAGTACTTAATAATGAGGATATCAGGTTCCTTTTTCCTTATCAGCCTTCCTGTCCTTATCCAGTTGAAAGGATTGACGGAATTAAGGACCCTTCTTATTTTAAGTCCTGATGGTGGCGGTGCATCTGTGTACTGAGTCTTTCCGGGAAATAAAAATCCGGGGTATTGCAGACTAAAAGTAAATATCTCCGTCTCATGACCTTCTGCCATAAACTGAGTAGCCAGCCTTTCAATATAAGAAGCCAGTCCACCACGGTAGGGATGTGCAGTACCCAGTATCAATATACGCATAGATCACAAAAAGGATCAGATTAAACAATTGAGAACAGCTCTTATCTTATTCAGCAGGATAAAGATTTTCCGGATCGAACACTACCGTTGCACCGTCATATACCGATACAAGTGCTTTGCCTCCGCCCATCTCGTAAGTTTCACGTTCAAGAGTACCGTCGAGAATACCTTTGACACATTCTATCTGACTGGCAATAAAATCGCCGGGAAGAGGATCCCTGTGTCCGGGGAAAATAATATCGTATTCGTCTGTTCGTGCCTGTAGCTTTTCCAGGGAGCTGAGATACTCACTCAGAGGGCTGCATGTGGGAAGCCATAACCATACAAGGGCATTGGTGTTATCACCAGTGAAAAGCAGTTTATTCTCCTTATCCAGTAACACTATCTCCCCTGCCGAATGACCGGGTGTATGTATAATCTCTATCCTTCTTCCTCCCAGATCAAAAATCTGACCTTCACGTATGGCAACAAACTCAGGATCATAAATCTCTCCTGTGTATCTCTCTGCCTCAGGCACCTGATTATTCTGCTGAGCACCTTCGGGCATCTCCCGGGGCATGCTGTAAGGTCGGGCATCTTCCAGATCGGCAGTATGGATATATATCTTTTCAAACTGGTAATTACCTCCGGAATGATCAGGATGGGCATGAGTGTTAAAAACCATCAGAGGCTTCTTTGTAAGACCGTTCACTACTGATGCCAGGTCAGCCACTCCCAGACCGGTATCAATGAGCATGGCACTGTCAGTCCCGACAACAAGATACATATTGTCATCACCGTTATCGCTTATACGCCATACATTATCTGCTACTTCTGATACCTGAAGCCAGGTTGTTTCAACTGTTTTATCCTTACATGAGTAGAGGGAAAGAATGCATGCCAGCGAAAAGAAAATCAGTATTTTTTTCATCATTTTAGTTTTTTTGTTCGTTTTGGTGTTATTATCTCTTCCGTCCAAAAATACATGTTTATCTCAAAAATAACCAGTAAGCTGACTCTTTAAAAGCATCCCGATTGAATTATTTAAGAGTCACTTGTTTTTTCAGCTTCACATCTCCTGCAGAGGCAGCAACAAGTATTTCAATGTCACATGGATCATCAGTCCAGCTATGATTTGTCTCATTCCAGTATCGGAGTTCCCTGACAGGTATATCAAGGACAACAGTTTTACTTTCCCCTGGTTCGGGAGCTACACGTGAAAAAGCTTTCAACTCCTTGTAAGGCCATTCAACAGATGGATTTATGCGATGAATATATGCCTGCACAAGCTCTTCGGCAGACACTGTCCCCGTGTTTTTAATTTCGACCGACACTTTAATAACATCCTTTTTGCCATATTTCTCCTTATCAGTGTCTATTGCCGAATAATCAAAGGTTGTATAAGTGAGTCCATAACCGAAAGGGTACATAACAGGAATATTTTTTGTGTCGTACCACCGGTATCCTACCAGCGATTCCTCGGAATAATACGCATCATTCGGATCCTTCTGAACACTGTCCGCTCCCGCTTCTTCAGTATCATCTCCGGCACTGTTCCCTTCTACCAGTCCTGCAAAAATATCTCTTCTGCCCGGACCGGGAGAATAGTTACCGAGTGCAAAAGCCGGTGAGTCTTCCAGTCTGACAGGCCAGGAAAAAGGTAATCGTCCGGAAGGAGATATATTACCCGTGAGGATGTCGGCAAGTGCATTCCCGCCTTCAGTACCGTTGAACCATGATATTAAAAGAGCTTTTGACAAGGGTTCTGCAATATTAAGATCATTCGGTGCCCCGCTAACGAGAACAGTGATAATAGCGGGATTCACCTCTGCCAGTCTGCCCAGTAATTCCTCCTGTCCGTACGGCAGTTTAATATCAGTCCTGTCACTTCCTTCTGTTTCAACAGTCCGGTTATTACCTCCGATAAAAAGCACTATATCAGCTTTTCGTGCTGTTTTCACAGCCTCATCTGCCAGTCTCTTTATGTTCAACTGTCTTTCCTCCTGTTCCTTTCTGATCTCATCTTCTGATCTCCTGCGGAACATCCTTCCGAAACCATAATTATCAGCTGAATAGCCCTGTGCGTAAATAATTTCTGCCTTATCCCCTATTCTGTTTTTAAGTCCTTCCAGGGGGGTGACCTCATAGAGAGTCTTCACTCCTGCACCCACACCACCGAGACCCATTGTACGTGTGGCATTATCCCCAATGACGGCTATTACAGGTCTGTCAGTGAGGTCGAGAGGCAGTATATTTTCATTCTTCAGCAACACAACCGACTTACATGCTACATCATAAGCTATTTTCTGCTGTTGAGGTTCCGAAGTGATTACCTTATTGGCTTCTTCTTCAGGCACAGGTTCTATGGCCATTCTCACCCTCAATATCTCCCGGACCCTCTGGTTTATTATCTCTTCAGGAACAATCCCGGCCTTTACTGAATCGAGAAGTGCTTCTCCCATAAACCGGCTGCCCGGCATTTCAACGTTTAGTCCGCTCATTACGGGCTGAACAGTATTATGTACACCGCCCCAGTCAGACACCACCATTCCTGCAAAGCCCCATTCATCCCTGAGTATTTTATTAAGCAACATTTCATTTTCGGAACACCACGAGCCTGCCACCTTATTATATGCAGCCATCACCCCGTAAGCATCCCCCTCTTCAACAGCAGCTCTGAAAGGAGGCAGATATATCTCGTACATAGCTCTCCCGCCGATTATGACATTTACATTACCCCTGTTGTTCTCCTGATTGTTGAGAGCATAATGCTTCAGACACACTGCCACCCCGTTATCCTGAACACCTTTTGTATATGCTGTCGACAACATGGAACTCAACAAAGGATCTTCGCTAAGGTACTCATAGGTACGGCCTCCCGTAGGTATTCTCTGAATATTGATAGCAGGGCCCAGCAACATGTCTTTCCCCCTCAGCCTGGCTTCCCGTGCCATTCCCGTTCCGTACCGATAAGCCAGTTCCGGACTCCAGGTAGCAGCCAGCGCAGACCCCGTAGGGAAAAAGGTGGCACGGTCTGTCTCCCAGCCAAGAGGAGTCCAGCTGTCTGCTTCCATTTCTTCCCTTATACCGAAAGGACCGTCGACATATTTCATATCCTCAATACCCAGACGCTCCACACCAGCAGAGGTGAACATATATTTTCCATGGAGCATGTTTATTTTCTCTTCAAGGGTCATCTGTTCAAGGATGCCATCTATCTCCCTGTCGTACTGTAACAAAGCAGACCTGTGCTGCATGCTTTCATCAGTACAGGAGAAAAGCAAAAGGATGCAGACAATAACACTTAATAATCTGTTGTACATTTAATTAATATTTATTTATTTAAACAACATAGGGGAAAATTCTGAAAGGTATATTCTCCAGTTAGCCCAGGTATGGCCGCCGCTACTCTCGCGGTAGATATATCTGAAATCATGTTTGTCGAGCACTTCTCTCAGTGTTGTAACACTCTCGTAAAGAAAATCATCGGTACCGCAGGCTATCCAGTAGAGTTCATAGCCGCTGTTTTTGAGAGCTTCTATCTTTTCATCCCTCTCTTTTTCAACGGCTTCTTCATCTCTGTTCTGAGGTCCGAAGTTCATCAGACCCATACTAAAGACACCTATATATCCGAACATCCCCGGATTGTCATAAGTGATGGTCTGGGTATGCATACCTCCCATGGATAGACCAGCTATTGCACGCTTATCTTTTCCTGTCATCACTTTATAGTTTTCTTCAATAAAAGGTATTACATCCTTCACCAGATGCTGTTCAAATCCGCCTCTTACCATTGACGTGACTGCATCTTCCTGCCCTCTTCCGCCCGTCGTTGTAGGCAAAGGCGGCACTTCATTCTGTGCTCCTGCCTGGTTGGCATTACCGTTAGTCATCACCACAATCATTGGAATGGCTTTGCCCCGGGCAATGAGGTTATCCATTATCTGTGCTGTTCTTCCCATATTGGTCCAGGCATCCTCGTCGCCTCCGGCCCCGTGAAGAAGGTAAAAAACAGGATATTTATTGTCACTGTTGTTATAATCCGGAGGAGTATAAACATACATCCTGCGGTCGAAACCCAGAACATCGGAATGGTACCACACTTTCGACACTGTACCGTGGGGCACATCATGTTTATGGAAATACAGGTCTGACTCAGGACCTGGTATGATAAAGAAATTCTGATAGTTGGAACCGTCGCGACGAACCTTGACATTCGCCGGATCGAGAACTTTCACCCCATCCACTGTAAAATTATAGGCATAGAGTTCCGGTTTAAGCGGACCCACAGTAAGGGAAAACAGACCTGTATCGTTCCTCATCATCACTTCTGAGGCTCCGAAACCCTGCTGCCATTCTCCCGTTATTGTAACCGATAAAGCATCTTTGGCATATAGCCTGAAAGTAACCCTGTTATCGGGTAATAATTCCGGTGAGATGATACGTGGAGCAGCTCTGAAGCTTTGGCGGGCCGGTTCTTCCGGTCTGTCAGCCTGTTGACCGCAGGAAGAAAAGAAAACAAAAAACATCACCGTTGATAATGTGATAAGACAAGAAGGTAATTTTTTCATGGTAGAGGATTATAGTTAGAAAAAGCAATAAATATTTGATCATTCCATAAAAACCAATTCTTAAATGATAGAATAAATATCCTAAAGTAATAAAATCACTCCTATTTACACCAATCCCAATAAAAATAATGACTCACCACTCACTACTCACTACTCACAACTCACAACTCACAACTCACTACTCACTACTCACTACTCACAACTCACTACTCACTACTCACAACTCACAACTGCCCTGTGCTTTTTTTATTTTGGTCTGATTTTTGAGATATTTATACAAGTTCTTTAACAATAATGTATCTTTGCAGAAGCATACAACAGGCAGGTGTCAGGAGTAAGGTAAAGGCCCTGTGCCCTGAGCTCTTCCGCTATCGCGGAATCTACGCTTTGCTTCGATGTGCCTTGAGCCCTGTGCATTTTTTTGGGGGCTGACTGGTTTTGACAGCATGAGGGGTGGTATGTAAGCATGCAGTGTGTGGTGGCGCGTCACTTAAACAGTGTCACAAAACAACAAAAGGCGAAACTGATTACGCTCTCGCTGCTTAGACGAATAAAGTAGTTTAGGCTTTATTCCGGTACCAGGTACCGGAACGAGACGTCTCCCGGGCGGTAATGCCCTGATCCAACCCGATAAGGAGGCGCACGGAATTTAAGGGCTGGCCTGAAGATTGTTCCGGTCGGATGGTGAGATAAACAGGAACTAAGGGTTTGTTAGGTTGTCATGCAGCTGGCAGATCACGAAAATCAAGCATGAATAAGCATGTAGAAAGCATATGGTCTCCATGTTTGGACGCGGGTTCGATTCCCGCCAGCTCCACTGATCAAGCAGAAAACAAACACCCCCGCAAGGGGGTTATTGCATTGAGAAAACCGTTGAAAGCCTGCTTTCATAAGGTTTGCGAAAAAGCAAAAATCATGCGAAGCATGGGGTTTGTTTTCTATTTGCAGGACTGAAGCCAAGGGACGGTGAGGACGCCGGCAGGCGGACGAACACCCCCGCCACGTACATCATGGTTCATCAGTGAGTTCACTATACCACTCAAAGTGAAAAAACTGTCGTTCCGTTAGAATAGGTAATCTCCAGCAGTGTATTTTCCATGGCCTGTGGTTGCTGACCCGGGGGCGGGTATACAGATGATACAGGTGAGTGAAGGTGAATTGGTGTAAAACGGCTACCATGTGCCTGGCCGAATGCTTACGCTTTAGCGGTAAAAATAGAGTTTATTTGTAAATTTCAATAGCAAATTTTATTATTTTACTGTCATGACAGTAAAATAAAGCCAATTGCTTGCTAATTCAAAAGAAAAC
>DAINPM010000049.1:0-8222 GCA_036743455.1 Bacteroidales bacterium
ATCCAGTTCTTTTAGTTTTTTATCTGATTTTATCATGCCGCTTAAATTTTCACAAAGTTAGAAATAGACTCAATAACCTTTTACTCTTTTTGAAAAATTAAATTATTATACTAATTTAGTCGTAGATTTACACTCTACACTTAAATATTTTTATCATGAATAGGAAGTACGGTATTGGTTCAGGTATTTTGTTGTTATTCATGTTTGTCATGATTCTTTTCAGTGCTTGCAGGGGAGGGAAGAAGAGCGGACAGGAAGAATTTACTGTTGATATTGATGACAGAGATGCAATACTGGAAGATATAAGGCAGGCAGAAAAAATTTTTCAGGCATTACCTTCACCTCTGGAGTCGGCTATGCTCATCAAATCTGCCGGAGCAGGATTTGATCAGAAACTGCTTAATCCTGTATCAAATGTTAATAATTATGTTACAAGCAAATCAATGGCTCTAAATCTGGGGATATATACCTGCGATCTGAGCTTTGCCAGTTTGCATGAACAAACCCAGTTGCTTATTGATTACATGGAAGCTGCAAAAAAAATGGCTGACGGTCTGGGTATTCTCGAAGCTATTGAACAGGAAGATATCGATGAACTTGAAGAAAATATTAATAACAGTGATGTAATTATGAGGATCGTTTCTGAAACATTTCTGAACTCAAATTCGTATCTTGAAGAAAACGATCAGCCGGCTACAGCTGCTATGGTACTGGCAGGAGGATGGATTGAAGGTCTTTATATATCAACCCAACTGGTAAACATGGATAATTTCAACGGTAATAAACTTGTAAGCAGAATAATTGACCAGAAACTTTCCATAGATATCCTCCTTAACCTGTTGAGCAGCAGCAAGGGTAATCCTGCAGTTGATGAGCTGATGGTACAGGTTGTTAAACTGAAAAACGTGTTTGATAAGATTAAACTGGATACTAGTCCTGTCAGACCTGAATTTGATCAGGCATCTGAAACAACTGTACTGAAATCAGAAGTTAAAACGGATATGACTCCTGAAGTGTTCAGAGAGCTTTCTGAAACGGCTTCTGAAATAAGAAATTCATTTGTTAAATGATATAGCTATGAGAGCATTGAAAATAATACCTGTACTTGTATTTCTGTTATTTGTCTCCTGGGAGTCTTCAAGTGCACAATGTAAAGCTTTTGCGAAAAAAGATTGTCTGCCGAAACTTAGTGGTTATACACATGACGGGAATTATCATGCAGCTGTGCTTGTGGAAGGAGAAGAAGCAGAACTTTACAAGACATTCTATTCAGATATGGATTACAGGGTTGCAATAGTGGGAGATGAAAATCTGCCACCGGTTGAATTCAGAGTCCTTGATGCAAACAAGAATGTTCTCTATACAAATAAAGATAAAAATTATGCTAATACCTGGGATTTTAAACTGGAATCCAGCCAGCAGCTTAAATTAGTGATAAAAGTAACATCTTCAGGTCAGTCGGCCGGCAGTACCCCCACAAGCGGATGTGTGGCAATAATGTTCGGTTTTAAACTGAATAATTGATTGTATTAATAATCAGATATATAGTTTTTGTATAGAAGGGTTAATGCAAACGTAACCCTTTCTTATTTCAACTTGTTTCTCAAAAAATAGCCTGTATAGGATTCTTTGCATTCAACTATTGCTTCAGGTGTGTTCTGAAAAATAATATTGCCCCCTGCCTCTCCGCCCTCCGGACCAAGATCAATGATCCAGTCACAACTTTTTATCACTTCCTGATTATGTTCTATAAGAATAACGGAATGACCATGATCGACTAATGCATTTAATGATTTTAATAATTTGTTGATGTCGTGAAAATGTAGCCCTGTGGTCGGCTCATCGAAAATAAAAAGAATATGACCTTTTTCTTTTTCCTGACTAAGAAAATAGGCAAGTTTTACTCTCTGGCTTTCTCCACCAGAAAGAGTACTTGATGACTGACCCAGTTTGATGTACCCCAGTCCTACATCAGAAAGGGGCTGCAGTTTCTCAGTAATCCTGCTTTCTGTCTTTCCCTTATGACTGCCGAAAAAACTGATTGCATCATCAATAGTCATCTCAAGAACATCATAAATATTCTTATCATGATATTTTACTTCCAGTATTTCTTTCCGGAATCTCATTCCCTTACAAGCTTCACAAGTCAGTTCAACATCAGCCATGAATTGCATTTCTACCCTTATGACACCTTCACCCTGACATTCTTCACAACGACCACCTTCTACATTGAAGCTAAAATGTGAAGCTTTAAAGTTATTCTGTACAGAAGCCTGTTGCTCTGCAAAGAGTTTTCTTATTTCGTCGTATGCCTTTAAATAAGTGACAGGATTTGAACGGCTTGATTTTCCGATAGGATTCTGATCAACCATCTCAACACCTGTGAGAGTGTTTATATCACCATTAATTTCCCTGAATTGCCCGGGTTTTGTGTTACTGCCGTTGATCTTTTTATTCAGAAAGGGGTATAAAATATCTGATACAAGACTTGATTTGCCCGATCCGCTGACCCCGGTAACAGCAGTTATAACATGCAGGGGAAACTTTATGTCAATGTTCTTAAGATTATTTTCCCGGGCACCAGTTATCTTTATAAAACTATTCCATTTTCTTCTGCAAGAAGGGATAGCAACTTTGAGTCTGCCATTAAGGTATGATGCTGTCAGCGATTTGTTTTCAACAGTGCTGTCAAGGCTGCCCTGGAACACAACTTCTCCACCAAGCCTGCCAGCTTCCGGTCCCATATCAATGATTAAGTCGGCTGAACGCATTATCTCTTCTTCATGCTCAACAACAATGACCGTATTGCCCATATCACGGAGATCTTTCAGGACCTTTACCAAAAGGTTTGTATCCCTTGGATGAAGACCAATGCTCGGTTCATCAAGTATATACATCGAACCAACAAGATTGCTTCCCAGTGCTGTAGCAAGATTTATCCTCTGTGATTCCCCGCCGGAAAGACTTGAAGATAACCTGTCAAGTGTAAGGTAGGAGAGGCCTACATCAATTATTAACCGAAGCCTTACATCTATCTCCCTGAGTATTCTTTCAGCAATTTTTGTATCTGAAGGGTTAAGAGAAATATTTTGGAAATGTTCATATAGCTTATCTATGGGAAGACGAACCAGTTCCTGTATAGTTTTTCCGGCCACTTTTACATAGCCGGTTTCTTTTCTCAGTCTTGACCCACCACATTCGGGGCAGATCGTCTTACCCCGGTAACGGCTCAGTAATACCCGGTATTGTATCTTATATTTCTTTTCTTCCAGATGATCAAAAAAACGATTGAGACCATAAAAATAGCGGTTTCCTTTCCATAGAAGAGCCTTCTGTTCTTCAGTAAGCTGATAGTATGGCTTATGTACAGGAAAACCAAAATGTTCGGCGTTCGAAATAAGCCTCTCTTTCCATTTTTTCATTGTTTCGCCTTTCCAGCATACAATGGCATCTTCATACACAGAAAGATTCTGGTCGGGAATGACCAGATTGGGATCTATGCCAAGTATTTTGCCATAACCTTCACATAAGGGACAGGCCCCCAGTGGATTATTAAAACTGAAAAGATACTCTGAAGGTTCCTCGAATAAAATACCGTCTTCCTCAAATTTATTGGAAAAACTCTCCCTTCTTATTTTATCATTATTGTATACCAGTACCTGACAGTATCCCTTTCCCGTCTGAAATGCTGTCTGAGCTGAATCAGCTGCCCGGCTGAAATTATCTGATGAATGACTGATAATAAGCCTGTCAACAACTATATTTATCTTTTGTCCGGCTTCAAAGATCCCATAATCTTCTATCTCATCAGTCCTTATAATATTACCTTTCAACTCGATTCTGTTAAACCCTTGTTTTTCAAGAAAAATGAAATACTCGTTGACAGACATCTTTTCAGGTATCTCACCACAAGATGAGATAACAACCTTAGTGCCTTCCGGTAAGGATGCAAGATAATCAACAATGTCGTCAATAGTATGTTTCCTGACCTCTTTGCCCGATACCGGTGAATAAGTCCTGCCTGTCCTGGAATAAAGAAGCCTCAGATAATCATATATTTCAGTTGAAGTACCTACCGTAGATCGGGGATTACGCGAGCTAACTTTCTGTTCTATCGCAATAGCCGGAGGAATACCGGTAATAAAATCCACATCAGGTTTGTTCATCCTCCCAAGAAACTGTCTTGCATAGGAAGAAAGACTTTCAATATATCTTCTCTGGCCTTCAGCATATATGGTATCGAATGCCAGAGACGATTTTCCCGAACCCGATACTCCGGTTATCACTATTAACTTGTTTCTCGGTATCTTTAGGCTGATATCCTTTAAGTTATGTACCCTGGCACCACGGATTTCTATACTACCGGTCATCTGTTTATTAACCTGCTATTGTTAAAAAATTGATAAAAAATCAAAAGTACTATTTTAAGATTAAAAAAAATTTGTTTTCTTTGATGTTGTATTCAATTAATCATTAAAGGAGGACTGCCTATAAAACAACTCTACTCTTGTATCTAATAAAAGAATAGAGCTATGAATAGAATGATTCCCGATTATGAACTTATTCAAAGGTTCATTAAGGGTGAGGAGTCCTGCTTTGAGCAACTAATCCACCGTCATAAAAATAAAGTTTTTGCGTATATCAGTTTGTATATACGTGATCAGGCATTGGCAGAAGACCTCTTCCAGGATACTTTTATGAAAGTAATCCAGTCTGTTAAATCAGGAAAATATCAGGATAACGGGAAATTTATTTCCTGGGTAATGCGTATTGCCCATAATCTGATAATAGATCACTTCAGGAGAATGAAACAGATGAACACTGTTTCTAATGATGACTATGATTCTGATCTCTTCAACTCAAAAAAACTCTCTGAAGCAACTATAGAAGACAGTATGATAAAAAAGCAAATCCAGAAAGATATCCGCAGAATGATAAGTGAACTTCCTGATGACCAGAAAGAAGTTGTAGTGCTTAGACATTATGCAGGCCTTAGCTTCAAGGAGATTGCAGAAATCACTGATGTAAGTATCAATACTGCTCTCGGACGAATGAGATACGCCCTGATAAACATGAGAAAAACAATGGAAGAAAAAAAGATAAGCCTTACTTTGAGCTAGGCAGTCTTTCTTCTTTCTCCTATCTGCTGTCTCCACATAGCATAATAGAGACCTTTTCTCTCTACCAGTTCTTCATGTCTGCCCATTTCAACTATGCGACCCTTTTCCAGAACATAGATGCGGTCGGCATGCATAATGGTTGACAGCCTGTGTGCTATCATCAACACAATCTGTTTTTTCCCTGCCGATATCTCTCTGAGAGTAGCAGAGATCTCTTCCTCTGATATGGAATCGAGAGACGATGTGGCTTCATCAAATATCAGAATATTGGGATTTCGTAACAGTGCCCTCGCTATTGCCAGCCTTTGTTTTTCACCCCCCGATACTTTTTTCCCTCCTTCCCCAAGAACAGTATCAAGACCATCCGGAGAATTTTCGGCAATTTTTAAAGCTGAAGCCTTCCTTAAGGCAGTATATATCTCCTCATCATTCGCATCCGCTTTTACAAAAAGCATGTTTTCCCTTATAGTGCCGGAAAATAACTGAGTATCCTGGGTGACAAAACCTAACTGCCTTCTTAAACGATTAATCCGAATATCTTTTGCAGAAATATCATCATAGAAAATTTCACCCCGGGTAGGTGAATATAACCCCACAAGAAGCTTCACCAGAGTCGACTTGCCACAACCGGAAGGTCCTGCAAAAGCAATTGTCTCTCCCGTTTTTACCCTGAAAGAAAGGTCCTCAATAGCATTATGCTCTGACTTTGCGTAACGAAAACTAACACGTTCAAAACACAAATGTTCTATATTACCTATTTCAACAGGATCTTCAGGCCTGTATTCAGTTTCTTTCTTCATCAGATCGTTAAATATCTGAAGTGATGCTTCAGCTTCCCGGTATGACATAATTATTGAACCAAGATTCCTCAATGGAAACATTATTCTCGTCGTAATGAACTGCATTGAGATGAGCTCACCTGTGGTGAGAAGATTTCTGAAAATTAGCCATAACAACATGAAAAGAACAGATTCTTTTATCAATAGTAGTACACTGCTCTGAAAAAAAGAAAGTTTCCTTATCTTCTTTACCTTATTCATTTCAAGATCAAAAATCTTTTTTGTAAAGATCTTTATTCGCTTTATCTCAGGCCAGGTAAGTCCCAGACTCTTAATTAGTTCTATGTTTCTTAAGGATTCAGTGATAGCTCCCCCCATCTTGTTTGTTTCCTGTATTACCGAGCGCTGCACAGATCTGATTTTTTGACTGAGCATACCTGTCAGACCCCCTAATACAAAAACTCCTGTAAGAAAGACAGGTATGAGAGCCCAGTGCATGGTGACAGCATACCATATAAGAAAAGCCATTCCAACAACCGTTGAGAAAAGAGAACTGATAAATGAACTGATAAAACGTTCATTATCATTCCTTACTTTCTGAAGAACAGATAAAACATGACCGCTGCTTGTCTCTTCAAATTCATGATAGGGAAGACGAAGAGTGTGCTTAAGACCTTCATCAAAAATGGAAAGACCGAACTTCTGGACAACAAGCCTCGTCACATAATCGGTAAAAGCCTGTGCCAGCTTCGCCATAAGAGCTATGAAAACTGCCAGAGCAAGGAGTCTTAAAACACCTGTGGTTAGTTCTTCCTGACTACGCCCATCAATATTGACAGTATAATTATCTATTATCTTCCCAAAAATAATTGGATCAATAAGCTCAAGAACCTGAGCTATGGCAGCGAGTAACATTGCAAACAACAACCAGTTACGTAATGGACTCAGATATTTCCAGATGATTTTCATTTATTTACAAATTATTATTTCATTGATCTGTAATGTAATTATTTTAAGTAAAAAAATACAATTTTATGATCATACCTGCGTTTGAAAAAATAAACAAAACGATGAAGCCTATGGGATTAACCTCTACACCTTTTCTGTCATATCGTGATATTGATACTACAGAGACTGATCTCTATGACGATGCCTGGGGCTTTTATCCTCAGTTCCGAGATGTGATAGAAACACTCAAAATTCTCAAATCTGCACCGGATCAAGTGATAATCCGAAGATTGCTTAAAAAGCTAAGGCAGGTGAAATAAAAAGAGAGGGTATCTCAAAAGGACTACCCTCTCTTTTTGTCTTTATGTTTATCTTTTTTAACCAAAATCCGCTGCATTTCTGTTCTCTTACTAACCTAAAAGAAATGAACCATATTATGGTACTTCCATATAACTGTATTAATCGTGCCACAGTGACAACTTAATGGGTGTTATAACAGAGGGTTTCAGTCAGTGTTTCTCTGTTCAGGGATGCTTTACTGTTGGTTTAAAAAATATATAGAATAGCAGGCAGCAAGGCCTGCCGTTTCACTTCTTAACCGGCTGTTACCGAGATGAACAGGCTTATACCCATTACGGAGGGCAAGAGATATCTCATCATAGGTAAAATCACCCTCAGGCCCTATAAGAATGACAGTATCTTCACCCTTTTTATATGAGTCTTTGATACTTTTTCGGTCAATGTTGTTGTTGCAATGAGCAATCATAAGTGAATCTCTGTTAACAGAATTAATAAATTCCTCAAAATTTACAGGATCATGCAATAAGGTTAGTTTCGTTTTTAATGATTGTTTCATTGCAGAGATGATCAATCCTTTTATCCTTTCATTTTTTATTTTTGTTTTCTCTGTACGCGCGCATATAACAGGAGTAATCTCATCAATTCCAATTTCAACGCTTTTTTCAATAAACCATTCAAACCTTTCCATATTCTTCAATGGAGAAATAGCAATGTGAAGAGAATAATTCCTTTTCTCAAAATCATTTGTTTCAGAAGTAATTTCTATGATACACCTCCGGGAATCAGGTTCTTGAATTACGCCTTCAAATAAAGAGCCTTTCCCATCAATAAGGTTTACAACAGTCCCCTTTTTCATCCTTAATACCTTTACACAGTGCCTGGACTCTTTTTCATCAAGAGAATAGAATTTATCAGTAATATCAGGGGCAAAAAAAATGTGCATCGATAAGGAGATAACTTAAGATAATTATTATTGAACCAGTCTGTCGAGATTTAAAACCTCATCTTCCGGCAGTTCTTCATTTGTCATTCTCATAATGAATCTGTTTATTCTGTCTTCAGCAGAAAGCATATA
>DAINPM010000049.1:8322-17742 GCA_036743455.1 Bacteroidales bacterium
ACAAAATCAAAAGAAGTACCCAGGTTTATCCTGCCTTCACCTGATAATGTACAATTTATATTGTCATAGGCTATCATGCTACCTGAAAGATTCGGGTCTGCAATTTTTTCCAGGGATGCAATAAGATATCTGTTTTTTGCTTTATCATAGTAAAGATACCCCTGGGAGTTAACGAGTGAAACGTCAGACCATGATTTTTGTGGAGAGAGAAAGGCAGGATAAATATGCACTGAATCTATGTTTATGAATGATCCTGTGAAAAGAAGATTATCATTTATGTCTCGTGGTTTTTCACTGACGGGTATCATAACTCTTTCAGGATCAATTTCTGCCTTAAACTGAACAGGGTAAGTCCGGAATGTATTACAGTTGTTAACTATTCCCGCAGAACCGGAAAAAAGCAAACTGTCTTTATCAGCATAGAGATTGACATCCCCGGAAAATGAAAATGCCGGACTAAGTCTGAATCCCTGGTTTTCAGGGATGAATCCCCGTGCAATGGTAGACATTGATTCCACAGTTATATCAGAGATATTAATACCCTGTATCTCTTTATTTTCGTCGATATAATCATAAACACCGCTACCACTGTATTTTTTTGTAGATTCGATATCAACTTTTGCAGAGTGTAATAAATGTTTATTGTTTACAGCGATCAGGGCGTTCTGTAACTGATCTATCCGTCCCCTGCGATTAATGATCATTTTCCCTTTATCCGGCTGAATAAGGGCATCAGCTATATGTATATAGTTAATATCCTCAGCTTCAATATATTCCTGGTCAACATGGTAGCTTGCCCTGGATGATGAGAAGGAAATGGTGTCGTCAATAACGTTGGTTGCGTAGAAAGTTGGTTTTTCCAGCTGTGCAGGGTCTTGTGCAAGCAATTCTTCACGAGTGAGAAGTTCTGATCCGGATTTCCCTGCCTGTTCCATTGAAAGAATTCTTGTCCCCTGATTATATGTAAAATCGGTCATAGTGCATATATATTGAATTTCAGGGAATTTAACCATTGATGTATCGGTATTAAGATGAAACCTTGTTTCCATCAGATCGAAGTTTATTTCCATCTGGGTATCTTCTGCTATAAAGGCATAACCACTGGTGGAGGGAGATTTGAAATTATAATCACAGGAGTCGGCTGTAATCGAATTAGAGGTGAAACTGTATGTGTTTGATGTCACTCGTGAGTCGGTAGTGTTAATTATACCTCCTCCCTTAACACCGGAAGGGGTTATAACAAGATTCCCGTCCAAAGTTGTGCCATTATCGAACATATTGAAAGAATTGTCCATACTGTTTACAGCATACAGTTCATCATCAGGAATCAACCATCTTATAGCAACTTCCCTGCTTGAAAGGATGGGATACAATCCGGTAGTATCCCTGTCTATGTTGAATTGTGATGCCTGAGTTATAAGAGAGTCAGGATAGATCTTCATGTTTTCAGCAACTATAGTGGCAGTCAGATGCTTCAACGTACCTGTAGCCAGAAGTCCCTGATTGCTCATACTGAAAGTATTGTATAACTTTCCCTTATCTCCGTAGATATCAATGCCTTCTTCCGGGATGATAACATCAATACCAAGAGAATTGTTTTGCTGGATAGTCATATATTGACGGGTCGGTTTGAAAATATTACCGGCAAAAAATTCCCCTGACAGCTCAATATCATTAATTGTAAAGTGATCAATATTTTCGTAAGTGAATGGATCAATGATGAAATAAAAATCTTCTTTGGGATATATGTCTTCGAGTCCGGGAATATCGTCAAAAAAGATATATGAACTTTCCTGAGCATTGATTATCGGGTATTGTTTGAGACTCCTGAGTCCTGATTTATTGTTTGGATCATCAATATAAAGTTCAGCAGATGCAAGTTGGATGATATTTCCGATATTTCTTATAAGAGGGTTACCATAAATGTCTTTCTCTTCTGTTTCTACAGCAAGACGTATAGAATCAATTCCTGCAAGGTTTATTTTAAAGGTATCGTAATTAAAGGCAAAATCATGTCCGAAAAAAGTCATAAGTCCGGCTTCAATCACTCCATCAAAACGTATACTTCTGTTATTGCCAATAACTAACTGACGATCATAGGGATAAAAAGCCACTCTTTGTGAATCCGACAGATAGACACGTGAGACGCCGTTAACTTTAAGATCAAAGTTTTTAAGATCCAGTATTGCATTGTCAAGTGGAGCTTTTGTCTCACTGTAAATTCTTATTACATCGTAGTCCTGTTTTTTGCTGAAAGAGTTAAGGTAATCGTCAACTTTGGGTTTGAGTGTGATTTCATTAAATTTACGGTCGTAGAAAACAAAACCTTTATTAGCCATATCAATACATAAACCAGTAACAGCGTCAACAGGTTTTTTAAGCCATCTGGCAAATTCTTCGACAGGGAATGTAGTTGAATAATAGTATTCGGCAAAATTTTTAAACCTGACTAATGGATGATAATCATCAATACCTGCCAGTTTCATGAAATAATCTGCATTAAAGAATGACACGGACTCAAATTCAGCCTGTCCCAATGCAGCTCCTTTTGCTCTGGAAAGAAGTACTTTAGACTCTTTCATATTCCATGATAGGAGTTCGAAATACATGTCGAGCCTGTGAAATGAATCAAAATACGGGCTTTTTGAAACAGGATTATTTGCCCTGAAAAGGTTTACCTGTTGTTCTGAAGCGTTGAAAGAGAAACCCAGGTTTGAGTGAAAGATTGAATCTTTATCGAGATAAAGAGACATAGATACTTCTCCACTGGCCAGTCCGTCTCTTGTAAAAAGGAATTCTCCGGATTTAATTCTTAGATAGAGAGTATCATTTCTGTGAAATGTCAGTTCTGCTGACAAATTGTCTCCACCACTGCCTTTGACCGTTGAACCTTCAAAAGCCAGTCCTCCTGTGTAATTTATCCCTTCGTAAATATTTTCCAGTCTGAAACTTTTTGTGTAGGTCTCAAAGCGTGGAAAATTAGCTCTGGCAGGATTGGTGATCGGTACCGTTTGCTCAGAAAGAAAACCTTCAATGGGTGTTTCAAAATATGTTTTGTGAGTTAATAAGACCGAATCAGCCGTGAAACTGTTTTTTGCAGTGTTAATAAAGAAATTTCCAAGATCAGCATATACTTCATCAGCTGAATAGCCGGCCTTTTCCCAGGTGACTCTCCCGCTGGTTCCATGAAATTGCTGGAACTCAGGAAAATAAGTTCCTGATACATTGTATATCTCGCTACTGTCTTTCTGTGAATAACAGGTAAGGGTGGCATTATTAATTATAGCTTTAAAAACTGTATCGTGAAGGAAACTGAGTTTGCTGTTTTTTACTTTCCATTGCATTCCGGATATATCAGAAATAATATTGTCAGTGATCATTAAACCGGTATTTTTTATGTACCTGTCTATATTCTCAGATGGATATCTGGGGTCAAATACTATTTCACTTAAACCCGTGAGCCAATTGCTTAAGAACTCCGGATCAGTTTTCCAATCGATGAATTTATTCAGAGTTATCACGAAATTGTTGAAATGGGGAACAGGTCTCATAAAACGGCCATAAAGCTGACTTATAATGTCAATTATCTTTACTTTGTTTTCTTTATTGTAAACAGTACTGTCCCATTTGACCAGAAAAGCTTCAAGACTTGCCTTTTGTTCATCATTGAGGTTTGGCCCCATAAAGCTGGTAAGTTCCGTCCGGAACTCAGAAAAATCACCTGAAAAAGGTGATTTGACCTGAGCCAGCAAATCGCCCCCGGAAAAAACCAGGAAAACCAGAAAGAGCAAGGTGTATTTCTTAAGCATATTTTAGTTTTTTTCCACCCTTTTAATTACCCTGACAGTTTCTTATCCTGCTTCAACAATAGCTACGAAATCATCTTTTTTCAATGAAGCACCTCCTATAAGACCACCGTCAACATCAGGATTGGAGAATATCTCAGCTGCATTTGAAGGTTTGCAGCTACCTCCATATAAAATCGTCATGTTATCCGATACAGAATCACCGTATTTATCTCTGACAAGATTCCTGATGTGTTTATGCATCTCCTGAGCCTGGTCAGGAGTAGCCGTTAGTCCTGTACCTATTGCCCATACCGGTTCATAAGCAATGATAATTTTCTCCATTTTTTCTGCATCCAGACTGAATAGTCCTTCCTCCAGTTGACGTTTTACTACATTGAAATGTATCCCCGTTTCTCTTTCATCCTTAACTTCACCACAACAGAAAATTACATTTAGGCCTGTGTCCAGAGCTATTGCAGTTTTCTTGCTCAGAATATCATTGTCTTCATGGTAATAACTACGTCGTTCAGAATGACCGATAATAACATATTCAGCACCAGTGCTTTTTATCATTGATGCAGATACTTCTCCTGTAAAAGCACCGGAAACCTCTGAAGCACAGTTTTGTGCTCCCAGTTTAATACTGCCTCCTTTTATAATATCAGAAACTCCTGTAAGATGGATGAAAGGAGTACATATTATAACCTCTGTTTTTCCCGATGGGGTATTCCTGAAATACTGATCCAATGAGCTGGCTAAAGAAAGCCCCTCTTCAAGATCCATGTTCATTTTCCAGTTACCGGCCACAATAGTCTTTCTCATAAGTCTTTTCTTTAAAATTAGTTATTTTATTATCTTTTTATAATTTGTCCAATTCTTTCGGGTGAAGGCATATTAGCCCATGACCACTTATCAATAATTGTACCTTCTTTTAAGAGCATATAGCCCGGATTAGATCTTATCATCGTCTTCAGCGTCGTTTCATCAGCCTGACAGTATATCATATCCTTATTGTATTTATTGATTTCTTCTATAACGGAAGCAGTAACAACATAAAAATCAATACCTTCCTTTTCACAGTAATTGCCCAGTTCAAATCCCTTGATGAGATTATCACTTTCAGCTTCCTGAAGTTTAGTGGAAATCATGAGTATTAAAGGTTTTTTTGAGCTGAGAATATATTCGGTTATATCTTCATTATTTGTGGTAGTTATAACAAAATCGTGAATAGGTGGCTGGTATCCCTTCGCGACAAGAATGGATTTCTGATCAATAAATTTCCATGTTGTATCGTCTGAAGAAGGATAATTATCGAGGGTGAATTCCTGTCTTTTCCCGTTTTTTTCGTATATGAATGTTGTTTCGTATCTGTCAAAGGAACTTCCTTCCGGAACTATCATTTTATCAGGTATATAAGTGCCTTTTTTATAGGGTAGAAAATCTATGGCAGGAAGATACCTGAGATTATAAAGAATAAATACTATGATCAGGATTGTACTGAATAGTATTATAATCATTTCTTTTCCGAAACTATAAGAAGATACCGGTTCGTGACGTTTGATGAAAAGAAACAGGACCGGGATCAGAAGGATGATATTTTTAGCAAAGGTTTGCCAGTTGGTAAGGTGTATGGCATCTCCGAAACATCCGCAATCAGAGACCGGATTTGTAATTGCCAGGAAAAGTGTAAGTGGTGTGAATAATATCATCATAATTGCAACGAGCCATATACCTGTTCTCTGGCGTATATTGAACAATACTGATATTCCTGCGGTAAACTCCAAAGTGCATAAGGCCACAGTGAAGAACAGACTATATTCTTTCAGAAATTCCATATTAAAGGCAGTGAAATAATCCTGAAATTTGTAGGTTGTCCCAAGAGGATCTACCGCTTTTACTGTACCCGAGAAAATAAATACAATACCTGTTATTATTCTGCTTATGTATTTCAGCATAGTCATTTCAGAGCAGCCCTCTTTCTGTTATTAATTCAGTAATCATTGAAGATATTTTCTCCGGACTTAGCATTTTCCCTTTCCCGTTTTGGCAATCAATAACACAGAGTTGTTTATCTGTTTTTGAAACTTTCACATACATATCCCTGACCTTTTTCTGGAAAGCTAAAGAGTCCTCGTGAATATCTTTTGTGCCGTTAAGGTAATTACGGTCTTCTCCTGACCGTGAAGAAGAGAGTTTATCTTCAGTGAAGGAAAAAGGAACGTCCAGAAAAACACTAAGGTCAGGGCGTGGTATGTCGAAATGACGGAACTCAAGATCGTTTATCCATTTATACAAATCTTCCTGATCTTTTTCTTTGTCAAGTTTTGCACACTGATAGGCAATATTGGAGTAAGTGTATCTGTCAAGGAGAACCATCTTGCCTTCTTTAAGCCATTTTTTTATTGTTTCTGAAGCATCTTTCCTGTCGCCGGCATAAAGCATGGCAACCAGCCATGGGTCTACCTGATCAAGAGCTCCAAATTCTCCTCTGAGAAAACGGGCTATCAGTTCTCCAAAAAACGGAGCATCCGTACGGGGAAAATGAAGATATTCACAATCGTATCCCTTTTCCGACAAATAATGCCTCAGTAATGCTATCTGAGTTGATTTTCCTGATCCGTCTATGCCTTCAATGACAATTAGCTTCATCCTTAATAATTACTTTATGTGCAAATGTAATAAGCCCGTCCCAAAGTTTAAAACGAAAGAAATGCATAATTGTGATTACTTTTAAGCACTTATCAACCTCTTTTGTTTTTCAGACTGGAAAGAACTTGTTGAATATTATATGCATCCAAGGATAATTTATTTAATAATACATACTATCCTTCCCACTGTTTTTGATAAATTCATTAATTTCGGCAATTATTACAGGTAGCTTGAAAGATAAACCCAGATATATTAATGCGGGAGGCAGACTTCTTGACCTCAGTAGTCCGAGAGTGATGGGAATACTGAATGTTACTCCTGATTCCTTTTATAGTGGCAGTCGTGTTATGGCTGAGAATGAGGTTATTAAGAGAGCCGTTCAGATGTCGGAAGAAGGAGCGGATATTATTGACGTGGGAGGTTATTCCTCACGGCCCTATGCTGATCAAGTGCCGGCAGAGGAGGAGAAGGGAAGGGTGTTACAGGCAATAAAAATAATTAAACGTGAACTGCCCGGTATAATAATTTCAGTTGATACTTTCAGGTCTGAAATTGCCAGAGAAGCTGTATCTGTTTGCGGGGCAGATATGATCAATGATATATCAGCTGGCAATATGGATGGAGAGATGTTTAATCTCATTGAAGAGCTTAATGTCCCTTATGTCCTGATGCATATGCAGGGTACTCCAGAGACAATGCAGGAAAATCCGATATATGAGGATGTTGTTGCAGATATTCTGAAACAGATGAGCCATAAGATAGTCAGACTTAAATCTGCCGGCGTGAAGGATGTAATATTTGACCCGGGTTTTGGCTTTGGAAAAACAATTAAGCATAACTTTGAATTATTGAAGAGATTGAATGAGTTTGAGATTACGGGTCTGCCTTTAATGGTTGGAGTGTCAAGAAAATCAATGATCTGGAAGACTCTTTCGATAACACCCGGCGAGGCTCTTAACGGGTCTGTCGTTCTGAATACTGTAGCTTTGCTGAATGGTGCCGATATTCTAAGAGTTCATGACGTTAAAGAAGCAGTTGAGGCAGTAAAACTTGTAATTGAATTAAAAAAAAGCTGATATTTACAGCATTTATATAAGTACAATAAACAATGCTAGTACCTGTTACTTTTCTTGATGTTCTGGATATTTTGATTGTTGCTTTTATTTTGTATCAACTGTATAAAATAATTAAGGGCACTTCTGCTGTCAGTATCTTTATTATTGTTTTCTTTTTGTACCTGTTCTGGCTTATAGTTAAGGCGTTGAATATGCAATTGGTTAGTTCATTGCTGGGGCCGGTGATGGGTGTTGGAGTTATTGCTCTTATAGTTGTTTTTCAACAGGAAGTGAGACGCTTTCTTCTTGTTATTGGAAACAGATATATACAGAATACAAAATATTCACTCAAGAAATTTTTTAATTCAGGTACAGAAGAACAACCAGCACTGGCTATTGTTGACGAATTGGTGCAGGCATCAGAGTCAATGGCCCGTAAGAAAATAGGTGCACTGATTGTGATAAGTCGCGAAAGTAAACTCACAATGTATTCTGACGGAGGAGAGATACTCAGGGCTCAGATAAGTGCCGAATTACTTGAAACAATTTTTTTTAAGAATACACCTTTACACGATGGCGCTGTAATAATTGAAGATAATTTAATTATGGCAGCACGATGTCCGTTACCTGTTACTGACCAACTGGTGCTATTACCACACCTCGGAATGAGACACAGAGCAGCAATAGGAATGTCAGAGCAGACAGATGCACTGGTAATTGTTATTTCGGAAGAAACAGGCCGTATATCAGTAGCTGATTCCGGAGAACTCCGGGAGAATGTCAGACCGGATGAACTAAAAAATATTCTCCTGATGGAGAAAGTCTGGTGAGAATGATGTGAGTTTAGAGAAAATAATACTTTCCCACTTGAATAATAGAATAGTAATTCAGAACTCTTCCAAAAAAGATACGACAAGGTTTTCAAGCTCTTCTTCAGTACTCTGTTTACCCGCTCTGGAAAAACTCCTGGAAATGATTTCTTTTTTACCGGGAAAGAGTTTTATAAATGATCTACGGGTTAGTTGTACCTGATAAAATACTCCTCCAGACCCTTCAATGAAATATTTGTTTTCCTGACGGTATTCATCATATCGCCGGTCAATGGTGTAGGGACCTTTATATTCTGCCTGAATAAATATTTTATCTGGCACCTTGATGAACTGATTTGGACTGTCTTTTAAAACCTGGTAGAATTTATCTTCCTTCATAGTCTTTTCAAAGCTGATCTCACTTGTGGTTCTGAAGATTACATCTCCTCTGTCTGTGCTTATTATCAGTTCTTTTATATTATTTGAAGATAATTCCATTAGTACACCGGTACGGGGATGGGCAAACAGCACATTATTGTTCACTATATCCAGGTCACTCAAAAACTGAATGTATTTTTCATGTCCCCGCGGAAGCATAAGAGAAGCAAACAGTGTATCGAAAAGCCTCGGACTCCCTTGTACTCCTTCATATCTGTTATCAAAACTGACAGCTCCTGCCGAGCTTGGATTAAGACTCCCGATGGCCCTTAGATTGAGGTCGCCGTTTATACCTCCCTGATAAGTACTTGCTGATTGCGGGAAAACAAAACAACAGGGAAAAAACAATACATGGAAAAGAATAATACTTCTCATCAGTCTGAAATATTTATTCACTATAAAAGGGTTATGTTCTGACATATACTTAAAATAATATGAATGGTTACGAAATACCCTAAAAAAGTCTTGTTCGTTTTGCCTGTAATTAACCGTTATCATTATGTCAAAGCTAACAAAAATATCCTCTTAGCTTGTATTTGTTGAGACATATTCCGCATAATCTTTTTAATGCATATTGATCATTGTTTGTTACTTCATACAATAAGAAATCAATGATAGAAAAGGTTTATTCAAATTCTGTCTTTTGTTCCTATTTCATTTGCCAGCCACATTTCACAATTA
>DAINPM010000050.1:0-17715 GCA_036743455.1 Bacteroidales bacterium
GCGCCTCCCGGTTTTCCGACACCTCTGGGGATACCGGATCCTGATGGTCTGACAATGTTTGGGCGGGCACCTCTGGCTTTACTCATATCAGGTCTGGCACCTTTGACTTGTTTAACTTTACGGGGACCTATTTCATCCGGCCTGTTCCCTTGTGCTTTAACATTTCCGGCATTCTCTCCCTGTTCCCTGGCACCAGTTGTTTCCTGTGACTGGCTGCGATTACGGTTTCTGTTTCCGGTCTGAACCTGTTCCTGTTCCTGAGCTTCTTTTTCCGATCCTGTGTTCTGATTACTTATTCTTAAAGTGTCAGTTGCAGTATTAGCGGATTGTGACTGGCAAAGGCCTGCACTTATAAAGAACAGGAAAACAAGAGTTAGTATATATTTTAACATAAGAGCCTCCTCTCTTTTTTATGGTAGATTAATCAGCCTGTTCATCTTCAAATAGTTTGAGAGATAATAGACTTTTTGTAATACAAAAATATCCTATATAGATGAAGAAATGATGAAATTGTTATAATATTAGTCGGGATATCAAAGTATTACTTAGTACCCGGGCAGTTTAAATCCGTTATGGTAATCAGGAGTGATAAGTTTATTGGCTGCTGTTGTATTGAACTTTTGTTTTTTATTATCCCATGATACTTTTTCTCCTGTGCGGTATGCTATATTCCCCATTTGTGCTACCATTGCCACCTTACATCCTATATCGATGCCGGCATTCAGTTTATCCGGAGTATTGTTTTTCATGCAATCAAGGAAATTTCTGACATGCAGATCAAGGCCTGTTCCAGTGTTTTTCTGTAAGGGAACAGCTTCTATAATCTTTTTTTCAGGGAATACTTCCCAACCGTTACGGTCGAGAACGAGAGTCCCGTATTCTCCTGTATAAGCCATGCCGTGAGGTCTCTTCCAGTTGCCGAGACCGATGCCGATACTATGTTCCCATGTAAGGGAGAAATCTTTAAAATCAAACACTGCTGTCATTGTATCCGGAGTCTCCATGTCATCATCCGGAAAAGCATATTTGCCGCCTGTAGCCATAACCGATTCAGGAATACTTTTGTCCATGCCGTAGAGGATATAATCGATAAGGTGAACGCCCCAGTCAGACATTTCTCCTCCTGCATATTCCCAGTGCCATCTCCAGTTATGATGAAAACGGTTTTGATTAAAGGGCCTCATGGGAGCCGGACCCAGCCACAGTTCATAATTAACTCCCTGTGGTGTTGGAGAATCAGGCACTTTAGGGACAGCAGTCTTCCAGTCTATGAATGACCATGCCTTACACATCCTGATTCGTCCCAGTTTGCCTCTCTTTAAATAATCCATGGCATCAACAAAATGGGGCTGACTGCGTTGCCATTGTCCTACCTGAACTATTTTACCATGTTTTCTGACAGCCTTTTGTATAATATCTATTTCCGCTATTGAATTGCCAACAGGTTTTTCGACATAAGCATGTTTACCTGCTTCAAGAGCATCACAGAGAATCAGACAGTGCCAGTGATCAGGTGTTCCTATGATCACGGCATCAATATCTTTGTTTTCCAGCATATACCGGTAATCAACATAGAGCTTCGGCCTTTTATATCCAAGTTTTACAAGATCATCGGTGCGCCTGTTCAGGACATTTCTATCAACATCACACAATGCAACACATTCAACTTCAGGGTTTTTAAGAAAAGAAACAAGATCATTCCACCCCATGCCGTAACCACCTATCATAGCTACGTTTATCCTGTCATTAGCAGAAACTCCTGTCGCCGAAAAAATTTTGTTTTCTCCGGGTATAACTGATGCTGCTGCAAATAAAGATGCTGTTCTGATAAAATTTCTTCGTGAAGGTGTCATATATTTGGAATTGTTAAAAATAAAGCCGTTATAGCCGGGGATCAGAAGAGACCATGCAGTTCTGCATTGATCTTATCTATTACTTCACTGAGATGATCTTTATTATTGGGGAAATTATAATGATCAGCTTCAATAATAAGTAATTTCCCAAGATTATAAGTTTCTACCCAGGCTTCATATCTTTCGTTTAGTCTTTTGAGGTAGTCGAGGCGTATAGAACTCTCATATTCACGTCCTCTGGCCTGGATCTGACTGACTAGTGTAGGGACCGAAGCCCTGAGGTAAAGGATCAGATCAGGGGGTTGGATAAGAGAACTCATGAGTTCGAAGAGTGATGAGTAATTTTCAAAGTCACGGGTCGACATAAGTCCCATGGAGTGCAGATTAGGAGCAAAGATATATGCATCTTCGTAAATAGTTCTGTCCTGTATTATGGTTTTTTCGGATTTCCTTATCTCAATTATCTGAGAGAACCGTGTATTCAGAAAATATATCTGCAGATTGAAAGACCAGCGCAGCATATCTTCATAAAAATCGTTCAGATAAGGATTCTCATCAACACCTTCATAATGAGGAGTCCATGCAAAATGTTTTGCCAGGAGACCTGCGAGAGTTGTTTTTCCTGATCCAATATTTCCGGCTATCGCGATATGCATAATTTATTTTTTTGAGTTTATAAAAGTATTAAAAAATAGGAAGACTACATCACAAAAACGCGGAGCATATAACAGCAGGAGCATCTCAATCCTCAAGAATCCTGTATATTTCTTCTATATAATCACGGTTATTTGATAAACGGGGAACTTTGTTCTGTCCACCCAGCTTATTCTTTGATTTGAGCCAGTTATGAAATGTGCCTTTGGGGATACACCTGACGACAGGCCTGATGAGATTAAGATCCTTATATCTTTTGGCTTCATAATCGGAATTGAGAGATTTCAATTCATTATCAAGTAATTCAGTAAATTGTAAAATATCTGCCGGTTCATTTTCAAATTCTACAAGCCATTCATGTGTGCCTTTTGACTTTTCGCCCATAAACACCGGACCTGCCGTGTAGTCGTTTATTGTTGCGCCTGTCTCTTTGCATGCGTATTCAATGGCTTTGTCTGCATTATCCACTATTACCTCTTCCCCGAAAGCGTTAATAAACTGTTTTGTACGGCCTGTTATGTGAAAGCGGTAGGGCTTACGGCTTGAAAACATTACAGTATCACCAATCATATACCGCCAAAGTCCGCCGTTTGTTGAGATAATCATTGCATAATTTATTCCTGTTTCTATTTCTTCAAGAGTGCAGGCTGGAGGAAAATCTGTATCTGTTTTATCGGCTGGGATAAATTCATAAAAGATACCATAATCGGGCATAATAAGCATATCAGTGCATGAGGGATCGTCCTGAATACCAAAGAAACCTTCTGAAGCATTATATGTTTCCATATAGTGCATATGGTTACCCGGGATAAGACTATGGAAAATTTCGCGGTAAGGGCTAAAACTGATTCCTCCATGAAAAAACACCTCAAGATTTGGCCATATTTCATGGAGATCAGATTTTCCAGTATATGACAGTATATGCTTAATAAGAGTGAGGTACCAGGAGGGCACACCTGCCATACTGGTAACATTGCAATTGACTGTTGTCCTGGTGATCAGTTCCAGTTTCTTTTCAAAATCCTCAGTAAGCGCAATTGCCCGTTTTGGAGTACGTTTCATTTCTGCGTAAAAGGGTGTATTCTCAATTAAAATAGCAGACAGGTCTCCGTATAAAATATTATTGCTGAATTGTCCAATTTTATGGCTTCCTCCCAGGGTTAGAGCTTTCCCCCGTAATAATGAAGAAGAGGGATTATTCATAAGATATATGAGAATAGTATCTTTGGCAGCCCTGAAATGACAATTATTCAATGCATCACTGCTGATCGGAATATATTTGCTTTTGGCAGAGGTTGTACCGGATGATTTGGCAAACCATCTGGTTCTCCCCGGCCAAAGAAGGTTTTCTTCTCCTCTTCCAATCCGTTCAATCCAGGGGATCATATCTTCGTAAGTCTGAACCGGGACGCGTGACTGGAATTCCCTGACAGAAGAAACAGAGGAATAGGAATATTTTCTCCCCCATTCGCTTAATGAAGCTTTCCTGATAAGATGAAAAAAAGATCTTTCCTGTATTTCAATCGGATTGTTCCTGAATAAGTCTATCTGTTTTATCCGGCTTGTACCAAGCCCTTTGATAATAGCTGATATTATATCCATCAAAAGGGGAGATTTAGGGTCAAAGATAAAAAAATATCATGTTGTCCGGGTGAAGATTAGCTGAAAACATCCTTCAGAACGGCAAGTGACCGTATCTTTTTAAGACCCGGGAGATGAATGGAATAATAATTTAAAATTGTTTCCAGTATCTCATTTCTGAGTGTACCGGTGAGAGGGATGTCTTTTATTGAATCGTAAGATGCAGAAAAGAACCTGTAAAGGATGTCAGATATTAGTGGTTCGGCATAATTTCCATGTAGAGGAGGAACAGGAACAAAATTACCATTAAGTAAATCAAAATACTGATCTTCATTGTTTTTTATAGATGAAGGTTCAAAACCAAGATAAGCGCTTATGCCCGCAAGAAATGCAATATGAAAATTTGAATAGGTCTCTGTACAGCAATCAAAATATTTTATTGAGTCTTCGATAAAACTAAAAAGGGCTTCATTGGGGCTCTCCTCTTTCAGTATGGATGTGAGAGTTTCACCCAGGAATATGGCAATACAGCCTTTTTTAATTTCCGAATATATGTTAAGAGGAGTATATGATACGGAAAATTCTTTTAAAACACCCATCTTACCTGAAGCGCTGGAATATATTACCATGTCAAGTATAGTGAGCGGCTGAAAAAGTATGTTATGCCTCCCTGATCTTTTTTTTCCGACTCCTCTTATCAATACAGACTGTCTTCCCGAATTTTGGGTGTACAGTTGTGCAACTATTCCAGAATCAGAATACTTAATCTGATGAAGTATAATGCCTTTGGTTTTTTCAATCATCTTTTTCAGGTACTATTCAAATATATATTATTAAAGAGATTATTTATATAAAAGGCAGTTCTTTTAAATATTGAAAATAATATTATCAGCCTGAAAAGAATACTAAACTTTGAATATCGTAAGGAAATAAAATGATTTTATTATTTTTACTTCATAAGATACTCTAATTATGGTTATTTCGGGTAATGAAGATCTCGTAAGGAGAATTGCGAAGTTAGCCAGGCAGAACCAGGATCTGGAAGATAAAATCAGGAAGCTGCTCAGGCAGAATGAAGAGTTGTCTGGTGATTATGAGGCGCTTAAGAAGAAGTATGATAAATTATCTTCAGGGGGTATAAAAGCTATAGGCGGAGGTGGCGAAAAAGGGAAGTCACTTAAATTTGATATGGCTACTGTCCTTTTTTCTTCTATTTATGGTTTTTCAAGCCTTAACGAAAAAATGGATTCCTCCGCAGTTATGGATGAACTTGATGAAATACTATTTGAGTTCGATGCTATTGTGTCACGCTATAAGATTGAAAAGATAAAAACTCTGGGTGATACCTACATGTGTGCAGGAGGCATACCAGTTAAGAATATCACCAATCCTGTTGATGTTGTTATGGCAGCCATAGAGATGCGGGATTATCTCAGGAGGTATGAAGATGAGAAAAGAGGTCACAGCCATAGATTGTGGGAGCTTCAGACAGGGATACATACGGGGCCTGTTACCGCCACAGTATCAGGGAAAAAGAAGATAAGTTATGATATTAAAGGTGACACTGTTAATACTACAAGCCGTATAGAATCTGTTTCAGGGAGAGGGAAGATAATGATCTCGGTGATGACCTATGAGTTGGTAAAAGAATTTTTCGATTGTGAGTATTTTGGGAAACTGCCGGTGAAGTATAAAGATGATCTTCAGTTATATCTTGTGAAAGGGATCCGGCCGGAATATTCTGTTGAGGGTAAAGGGATTATACCGAATGATGCCTTCAGGATTAAATTTGGTCTTATCCGTTTTACTGACATACAGGAAATTGTTCTCGATAAGCTGGAGAAAGAACTTCCTGATTATCTTTATTATCACAATGTAAAACATACAGTGGATGTAGTGACTGAAGTTGAGCTTATTGGCTGGGCTGAAGGATGTACGGATGAGGAGATATTATTACTCAAGACTGCAGCATTATTTCATGATGCCGGTCACACAATAGAATATGACAATCATGAATATCACAGCACCCTTCTGGCCAGAGAGATGTTACCCTTTTTTAATTACGATCAGGAACAGATAGAACGTATTTGTTCCATCATAATGGCTACTAAACTACCTCCCAATCCAAAGAACCTTCTGGAAAAAATTATATGTGATTCTGATCTTGATTATCTTGGCAGGAGTGATTTCATTCCAGTATCGAATACTCTTTTTGAAGAGCTGAGAGCCTGTAAAAAAATGGGATCAATAAATGATTGGAATAAGATACAGGTAAAATTTATTTCCGGTCATCAATATTTTACAAAGACTGCCAGAAGGCTCAGGGAAGTGAATAAACAACTTCAGATAGAAAGAATACAGAGTCTGATAAGGGAGTAAATGTTGCCATTGAGAGGTGTGTTTTTTATCTAAGGTTACATATCAGCTTATAACCAGTAGTTTTATGACACAGGACTGTGAACCGTCGCTATTAGTGCAGAAGATCATATATACTCCTGTTGCGACTCTTCTCCCGTTATATGTCATCAGATCCCATGAAGCCTGTCCGCCGTCCGACACTGTCTTATATACAAGATTACCGCTTATATCAGTGATCCTTATCTGTGTGTCTCTCATTAGTCCGGTGATTGTCACAATGCCGTTATAATACTCCCTGACAGGATTTGGGAAGGCGTAGACATCTGTAAACTGTTTCAGTCCTTCAATGGCATTCCCTCTGTATGAGAGAATACCTTTTGTGGTAGCAAACCATACTTCGCCGGTCTTATTATCAACAGCAATTGATGGTACTGAATTGGAAAACAAAGGGCTGTTATCCTCATTAAAGCTCAATATCTGTGATGTGCCGTCAGCCGACAGAAGGTAAGCTCCTGAACCTGCTGTCCCCAGCCATTTCCTGTTGGAGCCATCCACGGCAATTGACGTAATAGTTTCGGTGCCAAGCATGTAATCAGCCAGTCCCGAGCCGTCATCCCTTGGTATTTTTATCCTGTATGCCTTAATATCGGAGTCAAATATCCTGTCAGGATTATAATAAACAACAGGCCCCTGGTCTGTCCCGACCCATATATTACCATCCAGATCTTCAGCAATACAATATACAAATTGTATTACTTCATTATCCGAAGTGTTTACCAGCATCTTTCTATATACATCATCATCGAAATAGTCCGGAGTTGAATTATCATCCAGAACAAAAAAACCGTTACCGCGAGGTAATACTATCCATTTTTTGCCTGAACGGCTTATTATTATATCACCTATTGTGGGAGAATTGATTGTCACCGGATTTACAATCCAGGTGCCGTTGGGTTTCAGTATCTTGATGCTTCCTGGTACTTCGGTCTGGGTGATCCAGAGATTGTTGCTCTTATCCATGGCCAGTCCGCATATACGTACATAGGGTTTGTCAGGAATGATGGTCTGTAAAGGAGAGTTTTTTTCCGTATACTGTTTTATTATCGTATTGTTTCTTATTTCAAGCAGGCCGCTACCCCAGGTTGATAAAAAAAAATGATCACTGTCAGTATTATCAACAGCAGATCTGAGAGGATCTGATATTGAATCACCGGAAAAATGTGACCATGAGTTGTTTTCACTGACAGAAACGCGCATAGGATTCCAAAGATTATTCCATGAGGCATCAACACCACCTGAACAAATGATAGTCTTTCCGTTATGGGAATAAACATTTATTGCATCATTTGATACCGGACCGGGAAGAGTCAGTATTCTGAAATCACCGGATTTTTTTTCTTCTATCAGACCCCATGAAAAATCGGCAATGTAAATACCGTTATTGCTCATTGCTGTTTGCAGTGCGTTGGGAGTGCCAAAACCGTAAGAATCAATTGAACGAACCAGGGTGCCGTTGTTGTTAAACATTTTAATACTTCCTCCGGAAATTATGAAACCCTCATTTGTGCCATCGAATGAAGTGTTGAACATTCCCTGATTATATAAAAACAATTCAGTTTGTGTTCCGATGGAAAAAACTGAATCACCCTCCATACCTGAACGGTTTACATACAACTTGTTTCCTGAAAAAATTGATGCGGAATATCTTGCTGCCGGTGAAGGGAGGGTAACGATTCTCGACCAGTTAGCATAGTAAGCCAGACCGGGATTACTTATATCTGCGGAAAAAACTCCCATATCAGTTGCGGCAAATACTTCACCATTACCAAATGCAATATCAAATACTTCACAATTTCCTGAACCTGTTCCGGGTTTCCATGTATCAAATATCTCTGTCCTGATGATGTCGATGATAACAATTCCAAAGCTGCAGGCCAGGTAGGCATACTGGTCCTTGATCCTTATTTTATTTATCTCTTTTCTTCCTGCTATTTGTTTTCTTTCAATATCGGGGATGTTATATACAATATTGCCTTTGATGATATTGATGTTAGTAGTGGAGAAAGCAACTACCAAGGCATCATGATCTTCTGACCAGGCAATAGCACTTATGCCTGTTTCACTAAGGCCATTGATGGTTGACAACCTTCTGAGTTGTATTTCTTCCTGGTCGTAGACCATTATTGAAGAACCAGTTGAGGCAAATATTTGACGGTTACCGGCAACAACATTTCTGAAGCTGCTGTAATTGAGATGATCACTCCAGGATCCGACAGGAGTCTGGGCCGGTGATTTCAGAAAAACGGCAAGCAGACATACTATGATAAGACTGTTTCTCATCCGTGGGATGAATGTTAAACTCTTTTTTTATTGTTTTGATAACGCAAAAGGAATGTTTTTAGTTTTTCAAAAGCTATTGCCCTGTGTGATATCCTGTTTTTTTCATCAAGAGACATCTCAGCAAAAGTAATGTTTTGTCCATCAGGGATAAAAACCGGATCATATCCAAATCCATCGTTACCTCTTTCCTTCGTTATTATCCTACCATTTACCACGCCTTCAAAAATATACTCTTTACCCTTAAGAATCAGGGCTATAATAGTGCGGAACCTGGCTTTCCTGTTTTCTGTATCACCCATCATGGTAAGTACTTTCCTGATATTTGCAGCGGAATCTTTGTTTTCTCCTGCGAATCTTGCTGAATGAACACCCGGTAAACCATCAAGGATATCTATTTCAAGGCCTGTATCATCTGCAAATACATTCGTATGAATCATATTATACACAGTACGGGCTTTATGTAAAGCATTGCCTTCGAGTGTATCTTCATTTTCGGGAATATCTTCTGTTATATTATAATCCTGCAAACTTAAGAGGGTGAAACTGTCTCCAAGAATATTCTTTATCTCCCTTGTCTTGTTTTCATTATTGGTGGCAAATACAATTTTCATGTTCAGAGATTACATTTCAGACAAAAATACTTAAAATTGATCTTTACTTTTGAACGATATTTATTTAGTGTTACTTTTGATATTGTTTATCCTTTGAAAATATGCTTTTCAGGAGGTCTCTGAAAATAAAATACATCTTTCTTTTTTTATCTGTAAGCTTAAAAGCAGCAAGTTTTCCGGCCGTTCAATCACTACAGGAAGCGGAACCATTTCTGTCACGGATCATAATAAACGGAGATTCTGTTATAAGCCAACCTGCTGATAACATCATCTTGAGTAGCCGGGAAAATAATATCATATTTGAACTGGGTTCGGCCGATACTCTTGTTTTTCAGTATTTTCTAGAAGGGTTTGATGACAAATGGACAGGCTGGATAAAATATGGATTTAAGGAATATACCAATCTGCCGGCTGGAAAATATGAGCTCAGGGTCAGATATACCGATCTGGGCAGTAATGGCGGAGAATTGTCTCTGATACATTTTAAGGTGTTACCACGATGGTATTCTTCTGTTTTTGCAATATCATTTTATGTTTGTCTTGTGGCTTTGATTATCTGGGCCTTATATTCTTCTCTGATGCTTCGTTTTGCACGTACTCAGTACAGGCTTGAAAACATCATCAATAAAAGGACTGAAGATTTGATTCTTGAAAAAGAGAAGACGGAAAATCTTCTTGCAAATGTTCTTCCAAAAGATACAGCCAGTGAACTAATGAAGAAAGGGAAGGCAAAGAAGATAAAATATAATTTTGTCACAGTATTGTTTTCAGATATACAAGGTTTTACAAAGATTGCTGAAGAGACTAATCCTGAAGTTCTGATAGACGAACTGGATAAATTCTTTTTTTATTTTGATTCTGTTGTTGAAAGGCTGGGAATAGAAAAGATCAAGACAATAGGTGATGCCTATATGTGTGCGGGAGGTATTCCGGAAAGGAATCGAACAAACCCGGTAGAGGTTATTCTTGCAGCTCTCGAGATGCAGGATTATATGAAAACGCTTAAGCAGAGAAGCGACGTTGAGGGGATGAAATACTGGGATATAAGAATAGGGATCCATACAGGTACTATTATCGCCGGTGTTGTTGGACAAAAGAAGTTGTCGTATGATATATGGGGAGACACTGTAAACACTGCCAGCAGGATGGAATCCTCGGGAGAACCCGGAAAGATAAATATATCGGGAACTACCTATGAGTTTGTAAAAGATTTTTTTATATGTGAGCATCGTGGAAAAATGCCTGTAAAATACAAAGGAGAACTTGATATGTATTTTGTAAGGGAAATAGTTCCGGGACTAAGGGATAATAATGGGAAACCCAATAAAAAATTCATTCTTAAGATTCAGTTACTGAAGCTTCAGGATATTGAAGAGCGTATTATAAAAATGTTTGACACTGAAGCACCTCCTAATCTTTATTTCCATAATTCTTTTCTTGTAAAGAATATCAGTACACAGACAGAACTGTTGAGTAATGCAGAAAATATTCCGGAAGAAGAATTTATTATACTTAAACTGGCCTCAGTTTTTCTGTTCGCCGGATATATCTCGTATTATGAATATGATAATCCTATGGAAGCATCACTTCTTGCTGTAGATGAGATATTGACAAAATATGGATTTGATAATATGATAATTGACAAGGTTAAGGAATTAATCAGGAATTCATACAATAATGTTCTTACGTCTGTGGCAGATAATATTTTACATGATGCCAGGTATGATTATCTGGGCAGACTGGATTATATAAAGCTGACAGAAAAATTATTCAGGGAGGAATCGGAATACGGTAAGGTAGATGACAGGCTCCGGTGGATAGAGAAACAAAAGAAAATGCTCCGGGATCATGAATTTATTACTAATACAGCAAAATTATTAAGGAGTGTGAGTGTTGATCAACAGATTACTTCACTTGTTGAAAGGATGGAATAAGTCAGATTCTGTGGGGAAAAATGAGAAGAATAGATTTTAAAAATGTATTTTTACAGCGTTAATAAATATTACTCTAATGGAAAATACAGACTGGAAAAATTTGCCTTTCGGTTATTATAAGACAGACTATAATATACGGTGTTATTATAAGAATGGTAAATGGAGTGATCTGGAAGTATCATCTTCGGAGCACTTAAATATTCATATTGCAGCTACTGTATTACATTACGGACAGGAAGCCTTTGAAGGTATGAAGGCCTATAGGTGCAGGGATGGGAAGATTCGTTTATTCCGTTGGGAAGAGAATGCCAGGAGGCTTATTTTTTCGGCTGAAGGGATAAAGATGGCACCTTTACCCATGGAATTATTCAGGGAAGCTATTTTCCGTACAGTTGCCCTGAACAAAAAATATGTTCCGCCCTATGGTTCAGGTGCTACTATGTATATCAGGCCTGTCCTTTTTGGAAGTGGTGCCGACCTTGGTGTTAAGCCATCTTCGGAATATACATTTATTGTCTTTGTAACACCTGTGGGTCCATATTTTAAAGGAGGAATTACACCTGTGGATACAATGATATGCAGAGATATTGACAGGGCAGCTCCCCTGGGTACAGGTATATATAAAGTCGGAGGCAATTATGCTGCCAGTCTGAGAGCACAGATGATTGCCAAAGAAGGAGGCTATTCTACTGTTATATTCCTGGATGCCAGGGAGAAGAAGTATATTGATGAATGTGGACCGGCAAATTTTTTTGGCATAAAGGATAATACTTATATAACACCTAAATCAGAGTCTATTCTTAATTCAATAACGAATATGAGTCTTATTACTCTGGCTGACAGGATGGGAATGAAGACTGAAAGAAGAAAAATTCCGGTTGAGGAACTTTCAACATTTGAAGAAGTAGGGGCCTGTGGAACAGCAGCAGTTATTAGTCCTATAAAAAAGATATTTGATCCGGGTGGGAACGTAACTTATGAATATTGTAAAGACGGAAAACCGGGCAAAGCCACCATGATGCTGTATAATAAACTTACAGGGATACAAAATGGTGATGAACCTGACGAGTTCGGATGGATGACAGAAATTGAAGAATAGTCAGACAGCTGATCACAGTTGTATTGTTTGTTTCTCCGGGAAATATTCATTGGGAAAATTCGGCGGACAGTATGAAAAAAAATGAAAGCGGAGCATCAAAAGCAAAACTTAGGAGTTCATATCTTACTCTCATCGTCAGTGTGTCTCTCGTATTATTTCTTTTGGGTATTCTGGGGCTTGTCCTGATAAATGCCAAAGAATTATCAGATTATTTCCGCGAAAGCCTGTCTTTTTCTGTATGGCTGAAAGATGATAGTAAAGAGGCAGATATCCGGATGCTTCAGAAAGATCTTGATGCCAAGCATTATGTTAAGGCAACGGAGTATGTGTCCAAAGAAGAAGCAGCCGCAAATATGACAGAAGAACTTGGAGAGGATTTTATTACTTTTCTGGGCGATAATCCTTTGCCACCTTCAATTGATGTTTATCTGGTTTCATCCTATACAGTACCCGACAGTGTTTCCAAAATTGAGAAGTATATTCTTCAATATCCTTTTGTAAAAGAGATACTGGTACCAGAATCACTTCTTTTCCTGATAAATGAAAATGTAAAGAAGGTTAGCCTGTTTCTTCTGGTTGTCAGTTCATTTCTCTTTCTTATTTCAATTACTATAATTAACAATACAATACGATTATCTGTTTATTCAAAACGCTTCCTTATCAGAACTATGCAGCTTGTAGGAGCAACAAGGGCATTCATCAGAAGACCTTTTATCCTTCAGAGTGCTTTTCACGGCTTCCTTGCTGCACTCATTGCTATCACACTCCTTATGGCATTACTGTATCTTATTGAAAAAGAATTTTTTATGATGTTTACTTTCGAGAGTACCGAACTGCTTGTTCTGCTTGGCGCTGCATTAATACTGACAGGGATAATTATAAATATTATATCAACCTGGTTTTCAGTTAACAGGTATCTGAGCATTTCGGAAGACAAACTATATTATTAAACATTATGGGTAAAAAGATCGAAGAAAAAGAAAAACTGAATTTTGCTCTCGGCCGCGAGAACTATCGCTTACTGGCTATCGGTTTTGTTATTATAGTAATCGGATTCCTTCTTATGCTGGGGGGGAAAGCTGATAGTCCGGATGAGTTTAGTGAGGAAATATTCAGCTTTAGAAGAATAACTCTGGCCCCCATCGTTGTCCTGGCAGGATTTGTCTTTGAGATATGGGCTATAATGAAAAAACCTAAAGAAGAATAACAACTCACATTAAACTGGCTTTTCCCGACTAGCTTATGTTTGTCTATTGTCAAATGATTTGCAGCTTTACATACAAAAGCTACTGTAGTTTTTATACCTCAGAATATGAATTGGATTGAAGCTATTGTCCTTGGTCTGATCCAGGGACTAACAGAATTCCTGCCTGTCAGCAGTTCAGGACATCTTGAAATTGCTAAAACAATTTTCGGTATTGATCCGGAAATGAATTTTTATTTCACTGTTGCAGTACACGGGGCAACAGTACTAAGTACAATAGTGGTTTTCAAAAAAGAGATTGTGTCCCTCTTTCTCGGAGTTATAAAATGTAAAATGAATGAGGAAACAATTTATATCCTTAAGCTTATTGTCTCAATGATACCGGTTGGAATAGCAGGACTTTTACTGAAAGATAAAGTAGAGAGCCTGTTTGACGGCGATATAGTATTTGTTGGTTTTATGTTGCTTATTACAGCATCTTTATTGGCTTTTGCACATTTCGTAAGGAAAAGAGGAAGGGAAATAGGGTATCTTGATGCTCTTATAATAGGATTAGCTCAGGCACTCGCAGTTATACCCGGTATATCACGATCGGGAGCTACTATATCGACAGGCTTGTTGTTGGGAAACTCAAAGGATAAAATTGCCAGGTTCTCCTTCTTAATGGTTCTTGTACCTGTTATAGGAGCCAACCTGCTGGAGATAATATCGGGAGAAGTAAACACAGGGAGTACCGGTGCCGGTATTATTCTTGCAGGCTTTATTGCAGCTTTTATATCAGGATATGCTGCCTGCAGATGGATGATAGACCTTGTGAGACGAAGTAAACTTATCTGGTTTGCTGTTTATTGTATAGCAGCAGGCCTCTTTTCCATATTTTTGGGTTGAAGATGGAGGAACAAAAAAAGAATATATTTGAACAAGGGCAGGTGCTGCTGTTTAATAAACCACTGTACTGGACCTCTTTCGACCTGGTCAATAAGGTGAGAGTCATGATAATGAGGACAATGGGTATCAGAAAGATCAAAGTGGGGCATGCAGGCACTCTTGATCCTCTTGCAACAGGTCTTATGATAATATGTACCGGAACTGCCACAAAACGCATAGAGGAGTTCAAAGATCTTGACAAAGAGTATATTGCAACATTATATCTTGGAAAGACAACAGCTTCATTTGATCTGGAAACAGAAACAGAAGGTAACTATCCGACTGAACATATATCGTTGAATTTAGTACAAAATGTACTTTCGGGTTTTCTGGGAGAACAACAACAGGTACCTCCTCTGCACTCCGCGAAACTTATTGGTGGCAGAAGAGCATATAAATATGCCAGAAAAGGGATAGAAATGGAATTAAAGCCGGTAAAAGTCCTCTTCAGAGAGATTGAACTTATTTCCTATGGTATTCCCGAAACAACTGTCAGAATTCTTTGTAGCAAGGGTACCTATATAAGATCTTTTGCCAGGGATTTTGGCAGAGCCCTTAATTCAGGATGTCATCTCTCCGGTTTGGAACGTACAGCAATTGGTGATTACAGACTTGAAAAGGCTTATACTGTTGAAAAATTTGCTGAATTTTTAGAACAAATGAAACAAATTCAATATTGATACGTATAAAGGATTTCGCAAATTTTGTCAGGTAACATTTTAAACAAGCTGTGTTTCCTGGAGTAGGAAAATCCTGAGTGAATGATAACTGTTGGCCGGATAATTATAAAAAGGCAGAGCAAGGGGGTATTTAGCAGTTGTTTTCCGGGTCTGCAGATATAGTAAGAGAGAAATTATAAATAAATATATATAGTATGAAATTATCACAATTCAGGTACAGTTTGCCACAGGAACTTATTGCACTGTACCCTTCTGAAAACAGAGATGAATCGAGGCTGATGGTTCTTAACCGGGAAACAGGTAAGATTGAGCATAAAATCTTTAAAGATATCATCGATTATTTCAATGAAAAGGATGTCCTTGTTTTCAATAATACAAAGGTTTTTCCTGCAAGATTATATGGGAATAAGGAAAAGACAGGTGCTGAGATTGAAGTTTTTCTCTTGAGAGAGCTTAACAGGGAACAGCGCTTATGGGATGTTCTTGTTGATCCTGCCAGAAAGATAAGAATAGGAAATAAACTCTATTTTGGTGAAGATGATCTTCTTGTTGCTGAGGTTATAGATAATACTACATCCAGAGGACGAACTCTGAGATTTCTGTTCGACGGAACATATGAGGAGTTCAAACAAACATTGTACAGTCTGGGCGAAACACCTCTGCCAAAGTTCATAAACAGACCCGTGGAACCAGAAGATAACGAGAGATACCAGACTATTTTTGCCAAGTATGAAGGTGCCGTTGCCGCTCCTACAGCAGGATTGCATTTCAGCAGAGAACTATTGAAAAAACTGGAAATTCTGGGAGTTGACTTTGCTGAAATTACATTGCATGTGGGCCTGGGGAATTTCCGGAGCGTTGATGTGGAAGATCTTACAAAACATAAAGTTGACTCAGAGAGAATTAGAATAAGCGATGAAGCAGCTGAGAAAGTCAATACGGCAAAAGATAATAAGAACAAAGTATGTGCCGTGGGTACCACAGTTGTCAGAACTCTGGAAAGTTCCGTCTCAACAACCGGTTATCTCAAACCTTTTGACGGCTGGACAAATAAATTTATTTTTCCTCCTTACGAATTTAAAGTACCTGACATGATGATCAGTAATTTTCATCTGCCTTTTTCTACTTTACTGATGATGGTAGCTGCCTTCGCAGGTTATGACGTGTTGTTTGATGCCTATAAGATCGCTGTAAAAGAAAAATACAGGTTCGGAACCTATGGAGATGCCATGCTGGTAATCTGATCAGAGGCAATTCTTTTAAAAATATTTTTTATTTGGATAAAACCAAATAACACTATTAGCATGCTTCTTTGAACAGAATAAAAAAACGCTAACCTTGCTTTGCCTAACAATATGATAATTAGAATCATAAGAATTGTAATTATACAGGGAAAAAGCTCCTGTATGAGAAATATTTCCTTTCAGACAGCATGGTGACAGGTCTCTGACGATTACTGTAAATAACGAATAATCGGGGCCGGGTGAATCTTTTCACCCGGTTTTTCGTTATAAAGTAATGGTTGATAACTTATTTGCCATGTGAATAACAATATTATTGAGGCCTGAATTTATAACTAACTTTAATTCTGCTTTTTACTGACTGTGTTTAATGCAAGCATCAGTTTAAATTCCGGGTTGGTTTAGTAAAATGATCAAAAATATATGTTAGAAAATTTGCATAGCTGTAATAAGAATATCTCCGCAGACGATTTTGATGATATTAATTTGTGAACTGAACTTGTTGTCCCCTGATAACATATTGATGACCGGCAAATTAACTGGAGTATCTAAAAAGCTATTCTTCCGGTTCTCCCTGATAATTACTGCCTGTTTCCTGAGTTCAGTTAATAACATGTATTCTCAGTCGGTCGGGGATTATAGATCTGTGACAAACGGTGTCTGGACCGACCGCTCAATATGGGAAAGATTTGACGGATCTGTCTGGGATCAGCCAACACCGGGCGAGGGTTATCCCGCACAATATACTTCTCCTTCAAGAATAGATATAGATACTGATGTAACACTGAATACAAATTTTACTAATACCGGTGATCCTAGAATAAATGATTTATACATCAACAGTCCGGGATCACTCGAATCGGGAAACAGAAATTTTACTGTCAACGGGCAAACATATATTGATGGGACATTAAATGATAACAGTACAGAAAATACAGTAATATTTTATGGAAATATTAATATCTCAGACATCGGGATCTGGAATGCTGCTGCCAATGTCAGCGATGAAATACGGCTATATGCAGATATTATTAATAACAGTAATAATGTATCACTGCAAAGAATAAGAATATATTCTGATGTCGTTTTATCAGGTACAGGTAGTATAGATGTAACAGAATATTTCGAATTCAACAACACATATACTCTTACAAACAGGCTTCAGATATCTGTTGGGGTGGGGATAAATGCTAATAATAAATATGCCACATGGATAAATGAGGGGACTTTATT
>DAINPM010000051.1:0-17499 GCA_036743455.1 Bacteroidales bacterium
AGGTTCTTCTCAACAGGTTCGGTGTTTGAAATGTGTCTTTCAATTTCACTGGTGCCTATGTCCCTTCCGTCCCCGCCTTTCAGTTCAGATAGTCCGTCGGTGTAACAGATGATCTTCGAATAACCCTTTATGATGATTTCACTTTTCCTCACAAAGGGAATCTCATCGAGCATGCCTATTCCTACCGACGACGACTGAAGATATTGTGTCTCTGTGGTTATGGTATTGTAAAGCACCGGCGAGTTATGAGCTGCATTGACATATTCAAGGACCTTGCTGTTGTGGTCATAACGAGCAAGGAAGAGTGTGATGAACTTCTCTCCGGCAGCATTTGCAACAACAATTGAATTGAGTTTGTGTATCAGTCTCTCAAGGTCAATGTCGGCAGTCATAACTGCTCTCAGGCTTGCCTGAAAATTAGACATCAGCAATGCAGCCGAGATACCTTTGCCTGAAACGTCGGCTATGCATATTCCGGTTCTTGTTTCCGAAAGTCTGATGCAATCGTAATAATCACCGCCAATCTCAAAATGAGGGTGGTAGAATCCTGTCACGCTAATTTCAGGGTTGCGGGGCATGTGACTGTTATCGGGTATGAGCATCTGCTGCATGCGGGCTGCCAGCTCAAGCTCCTTCTTCAGCACTTCCTGCCTGAGACTTTCCTTATGAAGCCTGATGTTCTCAATTGCCACAATGATGATACTCGATATTGTCTGGATATAATTGAGGTGCTTCAGGACGGGGCTCATACCTTCTCCTTCCTCTTCAATGTCGCCGATGAAAAGAAAGGCGATATGAACATTGTTGTTGAATACGGGAACAATGATGTCGACACCCTCAAAGTCCATGTCGGCCGAGACGTAAGTTATCTCAACGAAATTCATCAGACGTGTTTCGACGTCGATAAACTCCATTTTTTTTGGAAATCCGGCGTTCAGAAGGCATTCCCAATTGACGGATCTCTTGAAGATCAGCACTTTGCCAATGCCGAGGTTTTCCCTGAGTATTGTTTCGTACTTTTCGAGAAGCTCCTCTACCGGAAGGTTGGCATTGATCGACAGGGTAATATCGAGAAGTGCTTCAAGCTTCAGCTTGAACATCTTTATCCTGTCGTTTGAAACCTTCCGGATTCCCATGATCTGTATCAGCCTTTTACACGTTCAATATATGCTTTTGAGCTTACCTCAACCCTTATTTTATCGCCGGTATTGACAAAAAGCGGCACCATCACCGTTACGCCGTTTTCCGTTTTCGCCTGCTTGAGAGTGTTGGTGGCCGTATCACCTCTTAACCCGGGTTCAGAATAGGTAACCTCAAGGGTGACGAACTGAGGGAGTTCAACCGACAGGATATTATCCGTATCGGCATGTACGACTATTTCCACATTTTGTCCTTCGAGCAGGAATTCGGGATAGTCAATAACATGTTCTTCCACATGGATCTGTTCGAATGTCTCCAGGTGCATAAAGTAATATCCGATATCGTCTTTATAAAGATACTGGTAAGGTCTTCTTTCGACCCTGGCCACATTGACTTTCACACCCGAGTTGAAAGTATTATCGATGACTCTTCCTGTTTTGATGTTTTTGAGTTTTGTCCTCACGAACGCCGGCCCTTTGCCGGGTTTAACATGCTGGAACTGAACTATCACATAAAGGTCATTATTGAATTCGATGACCAGTCCGTTTCTGAAATCTGCAGTGGTTGCCATAAAAATTAAAAGCTTCTTGTAAAATTATTTTATTTCTTTTTTAATTCAAGCGGGTGGAGAAGACCTTCATAAGCGGTCATTTCCACCGTAAATGCCCCTACAAAGATATTAAAACGGATCTTAACCGGTAAAAAATTATTATCGGCTGAGAACCAGAAAGATACATCTTCCTCAGTCTTGAATAGCCTTCCGGTTTCCGTAACCGGATTGAATTTATGGCATTTTATTTTTCCTGTTCTGATTTTTATTTCTTCCGTATCGATGTATCTCATCCTTATCGGGTAAAGTTCATCGGTGAACCAGGTCATTATTGTAATCATCTGGCCTTTTTTGATAGTGTCAATCCCGGGCAAAATATGATTACGGAACCAGTAAAAGCATGTCAGGATGTCGTGAATCCCATGTTGTGTTATGTGGATACCTGTAAGGTCGCTTGAGAGAATTGCCGAATCGGGCCGGGAGTGGTGGTCGAAGGTCACCACATTGTACTTCCTGTACCTGCCTTCGCTGATATTCCTTATGGAAACAACCGGCAATTCCGTATGCGGGTCCATGAAAACCTCGTAGATATCCTTTACGCGAAAGAGCGCATCGGCAAGACCTGTTGTCATGGCCACCATCGAGGAATGCCACAGTTCTTTCCCGGTGGTACTGTCTCTTTTTAGCTCGAGAGTTGCCACGCCTCCGTTAATAGCTCCGTAATGGACGAGATATTCAACTTTTTCTCCGGGCTGGTAAGCTTTGAACTGCCCTTCTGCATGTAGCAGAATGATGCTGAACAAAACGGCCGTAAGAAAAAGTCTTTTCATCAGTTTTTATTATTCAGGGGCAAACTCCGGGCCAATTAATTCCCAAGAATATTTTTCACGGGCTTTGTAGCCAGGAAATCCTTGAGATAGAAAGGTTCAAAATAGGCAAGGTCCTCGAATTTCTTCTTTCCGAGAGCTTCGTATGCAGGCTTCCACATTGAAGCAGCAGATATTCTGAAACCTTCATCAAACACACTGTTATTCCTTTTAATGGTTTCCCGGCATTTAGCTACTGCGTCGCCGAAGAAGAACACTCTTCCTGCATCTTTCAGCCCGGGGGGAAATGAACTGTCGACCACTGCAGCGCTGATAGGTTTTACGACATTGCCTTCTTCATCATAGACAGCATAATAAACTTCCATTCTGCGTGCATCGATGACGGGGCAGAAAAGATCGTTTTGTCCGTTTGTATAACTTTCCCCGGCCATTTCGATGTATCCATGGAACATGGAAAGTGTGGTGTCGACACCTATAACAGGTATTGAAGCTCCCCAGGCAATGCCCTTGGCCGTTGAGACTCCGATCCTGAGTCCGGTATATGAACCCGGCCCCCTGCTTACAGCAACAGCTTCAAGGTCGGAAGCCCTGGTGCCTGTCTCCCTCAGGACCTGTTCAATAAGCAATGTCAGACGGGCGGCATGTGACCTTTCAGCACCGCTGTCCCTGGCAATAACAACTCTGTCCCTGTCGCAGAGTGCAACCGAACATAGTGAAGTTGCCGTTTCAATACATAAGATCATTACTGATCAGGAAGTTATGTGGACTACTTTTCCTCATAAAGGTCATCCTTGGCGACAATCTCAACGAAGGTGCTGTCGGAAAGTTTTTTGCTTATTGCACCAAAGGGAGCTGATATCACTTTTACGCTATCGGGGATGCCTGTGAGGATCTCAATAAAACTGTTATCCTGAATGCCCGTCTTCACGTCGCGTGCAAAGGCATATTCACCGTTGGTGGTAAATACGAGGGTACGGATGGTTTCCTTCGAGGTTGAAGTTAACAGGGTTGTATCGGTACGAGTTGTTACAGATTGTATCGGAACTGTAAGAATATCTTTTTTTGTCAGAGTCATTATCTCGACAGTCGTTGACATTCCGGGGCGGAAAGGATTCTTACCTTCCTGAGTGAATTTATCGTATGAAGAAGGCAGAATAAATATCTTCACATCGAAGTTTGTAACCTGGTCGGCAGATACTCCTGTTGTCTTTGCCGAATTGGCTATTTCGGTCACTATCCCTTTGAATTCCTCGTCCATGTATGCGTCAACTTCAATAATGGCGGTGTCGTTAAGTTTGACTTTCACGATGTCGTTTTCATTAACCTGTACCTGTGCTTCCATCCTTGACAGGTCAGCAATCCTGAGGATTTCCGTACCGGCCATCAGGTTGGTGCCGGCGACTCTTTCGCCCAGTTCCACAAGGAGCATCGAAACAGTGCCTGTCATGGGAGCGTAGATAGATGTCTTTATAAGATTTTCGTTCGCTTCTTTGAGGGAGGCCTCGGCACTGACCACTGAAAACCTTGCAGCATCGACTTCAGCTTTTGCCACATTGTATGAAGCTTCAGCCTGTTCGTAGTCGGATTTTGACACGGTCTGTTCGCTGAACAGTTGTTTTATCCTGTTAAAAGATAATTCCGACTGCCGGAACTGTGCTTCAGCCTGTGCAAGACGGGCGCGGGCAGAACTTATGGCAGCAGTGGAACGTTCTTTCTGGGATATGTATATGTCGGGTTTGATCCTTAGAAGAAGGTCTCCCTTCTTAACCTCGTCGCCCTCTCTTACCCTTAGCTCCACTATTTCACCCGACACGTCGGGTGTGATCTTGACTTCCTTTTCAGGTTGTATCTTGCCGTTTGCTGTTATCGATTCAGTGATCGTCCTTCTTTCAGCATATTCAACTGCAACCTTAACGGTGAGCGCTTTTCCGAACCATCCGGCCTTTTTCCCGATGAAAGCGAAGACAAGAAGGGCCACAACTGCAACAATGAGAATTGTAAGTATTTTATTGTTTTTCATAATTATTTGATTTAGAAGCAGTTTATTGATTAAGTGAAAGAGGTAATCCTTTATAGAAGTCTAAAACCCTGATTTTAAAAATGAATTCATATTTTGCTCTTGTCATGTCGCTCTGGGCATTAAGGAGCTGTGTTTTGGCAGCATTGTAATCGACAGGTGTCACCATTCCCACATTGAACCTTTGTTCAGTGTACCTGAACGATTCTTCCATTGAAGCGACCGCTTTCATGCTGGCTTTATATTGTTTGAGTGATGCCACGGCATCGGCATGGGCCTGCTGGATATTTTTGAATAGTTGTTTCTTTGTTGCGTCGAGTGTGTAGCGGCTGTTCTCAATCATCAGTTTTGAGTTTGAGATGTTCTTGTTGATCTGCCAGCCGTTCAGAATAGGCACGGAAAGTGAAAAGCCTATTCCATAGCTGATGTTGTCATTAACCTGGTCGGCAAAATTATAATCGCCGTAGAGGGGGCCGGTGACCGGATCGATACCTAGGATCTTTTGTCTGATTGATGAGTAACCGGTGCTGAATGAATGGTTCATGGTTATCTGTGGGATTCTGGACCCTCGTGCTATCCTGAGGTCGTATTCACTAGAGGTGAGCCTGTATTCAGATCCTATTACCTCTGGTCTTGTTGCCAGGGCCGATTCAAAAATACCGTCAATATTCCCGTCGATAACTGTGTTGGTGTCGACCTGCAGCTGCGGGACAAAGACCTCAAATCCCTCGGGTGAGGCCAGTTCAAGGAGTTGTGCCAGGTTCAGATATGAAATGCTGAGCTGGTTCTGGAGCGAGATAAGCTGGAGTTCCTCCTGGGCTGCCTGTGCTTCTATCTGAAGCTGGTTGCCAAGAGGCACGCTTCCGGCTTCAACCATGGTGCGTGTTTTATTGATCTGTTGCCTTGTGATGTCAAGCTGGTTTCCCGTAGAGGCCACCAGTTCCCTGTTAAGGAGGATCTGAAGATAGTCGAGAGCCACCGAAAGAGAGATGTTATTCCGGATGTTTTTCAGGTCTTCATCGCTTGCCAGAAGATCATATTTGCTTTTACGGATCGTATTATAATTCTGAAGGCCTTTGAAAACACTAAGGTTTCCTCCCAGGTAAAAGTTATTCGACTGTACATTCTCCTGGTCGGTGTACTGGTATGTTGTCTGGTCGAGGGCTCTTCCGAAGGAATAATTGTGAGTTGCCTGCCCGCTGAGCGTTGGCAGCAGCCTTAGTTTGGAAAGATCGAGTGCGTTTTCCTGGTATTCGGTCTGGATCTCCTGCTGCTTGATCTGGATGTTGTTTTCGATAGCATGCCTGATGCATTCTTCCAGCGTCCATTCCTTCTGTTGCGCAATGGCAGTTCCTCCGGTGAACGAAAGTGCAGCAAGTATGATTAAAAGCATTTTTTTCATTTTATCGGCATTTTATTATGTTTTATTTTGCCTGAAGTCATTAGTTTATCGCTGACAGAGAAAGTTTAATGATGAAACTGACTTTCACACTTCTGGCAAGATAAAAACAAGGGTACGAAGATAAAAAATATATGTCACCCGGAAAGCAGGTCACAGGGAAAAGATGTAAGAGTGTAAGTATTTTAACACTTTATCCACCGGTACTTTTCTTTATCAGGTTTGGCCTCAAGCGGTAAATTGGTTATCTTGTGCCGCGATTTAAAACCAGTTGAATTATGTTACATTATAAAGAATTAGGATTAGTAAATTCAAGGGAGTTGTTTAAAGCTGCCGTTAAGGGAGGCTATGCCATCCCGGCATTCAACTTCAACAACCTTGAACAGTTACAGGCTATCATCAGCGCCTGCGTTGAAACAAAATCTCCGGTCATTCTCCAGGTCTCAAAAGGTGCCCGCAAATATGCCAACCAGACACTTCTTCAGTATCTGGCCAAGGGTGCCGTTGAATATTCGAAGGAACTGGGCTATGCCATTCCCATTGTTTTGCATCTCGATCACGGTGATTCATTTGAAACATGTAAATCGTGTATAGAGACCGGCTTTTCGTCGGTGATGATCGACGGATCGCATTTCCCTTACGAGGAGAACGTAAGGCTTACAAGGCAGGTGGTGGAATATGCTCATCAGTATGATGTTACTGTTGAAGGAGAGCTCGGTGTCCTGGCCGGTATCGAGGATGAGGTTGTGGCAGAGCACAGCTCATATACCCGTCCCGAAGAAGTTGAGGATTTCGTCAGGAAAACAGGTGTTGATTCGCTTGCCATATCTATCGGGACCTCTCACGGAGCTTTCAAATTCAAGGTGAAACCCGGGGAAGAGCCACCGCCTCTGCGTTTCGACATACTTGAGGAATGTGAAAGGATAATTCCGGGGTTTCCGATTGTCCTTCATGGTGCTTCCTCCGTTCCGCAGGATATCGTAGCCGAAATAAACACCTTTGGAGGTAAAATGGAAAATACGGCAGGTGTTTCGGAAGATCAGCTCAGGAGGGCAGCTGCTTCAGCTGTATGCAAGATAAACATCGACAGTGACGGACGTCTGGCCATGACGGCTGCAGTGCGCAGGGTTCTGGCAGAGAAGCCCGGAGAGTTCGATCCGCGTAATTACCTCGGTCCGGCCCGCGAAAAGCTCAAGGAGCTTTATAAGCACAAGGTCGTTAACGTGCTGGGAAGTGCGGGGAAAGCGTGAGGTGGATTTCGGATTTCGGATTGCAGCCTCCTTCGCTTCCACCTTCACTGTTTTTCGGTGGTCAGACAAAGCTTCGGAGGCTAAAAGATTTCGGATTTTAAAGAAGTTGTTAATAATATAACAGTAAGAGAGTCAGTAACATAAATGCCGGCTCTCTTTTGTTTGTTAAAAAACAGTAGATTATTGATTTCAGTGAAAAGTGCCAGGTTTTATAAATTTACTGCAAACAGGATAAATTGAGGCATTCAAGGCATAAGGAAGATCGTTTGCGCCGTACCAACAAGTTTTCGGTGATGCTCAACACCCGGGAGATGCATGCCCTGGGGATCTACTGTAACCGGTACAGGGTGCGGAACAGATCGGAGTTTTTCCGTGAGACGATCATGAAAGCCATCATAAAGAGGTTTGAGGAAGAGCATCCGTCGCTTTGGGAAGAGTCAGAACCGACACTTTTCAGCCGTCACTCGTCAAAATAATGTTTGATTTGTTTTGCAGGTTTCATATTTTTACTGCCTGACAGGGGAAATAAGATATGTGTTCTGTTCGTTGGATTAACGAGATACGTTTATAAACCTGATGTATCCTGACAAATTAAATATTGAGCCGACCAAGAGATCACCGTGGGTTGTTTTTAATACGGGGAGGATTTTCATCATGGGGCGTAGCATTGTTGAGAATCCGTCGCGTTTTTATGAGCCTGCCTTTGAATGGATTTCGGGTCTTGCGAAGGACCAGGATGTGAAGCTGAAGGTCGACCTGGGTTTTGAATATATCAATTCCGGATCGATCAAATGGCTGTATATTTTACTGAGGGAGCTGGCAGGAATCAAAGACGCCTCCTCGAATATCTCTGTGACCTGGTATTATGAAGAGCATGATGAGGACATGCATGAGCTTGGATATATTCTCAAATCACTGATTGACTGTTCATTCACAATAGTTGAGATAGCTGACATGAACAATAGTCTCTACCGGGACATTCTCTCCGGGAAAGTCTGACCGCGGGGGAGGTGTCAGGCACACTTAAGTTTTTTTATTATTTTTGCCTCGTAGAGTTATTACAACTGACCCATGGTGTAATTGGCAACACGACGGATTTTGGTTCCGCAGAGTCCTGGTTCGAGCCCAGGTGGGTCAACAAAAAAACCGCGGGGAGCGGTTTTTTTGTTGAGGTGCCTGCAGGGAAGGCAGACTGGGCGAGAAGCCTGTCCCGATTTATCGGGAAGCTTATGAATTATAGCACTGTCCGTGTCAGGTGCTGTGTAATTTGTTTTTTAAAATGTCGTTGAAGTTTAGTGATCTTGAGTAGGCTTTCTTTTTGTTATTGTGTGTGTAGTTTTTATTATGTTTTTATCACTTCTCTCGGGAATCCTTTATAGTTTTTAAATATTCGGTATGTTAAAACCGATGTTAATCCAATTATGAATATTCCGATGAAGTATGTCCACAAATGTCCAATTAATTTTGATAAACCATTTAAATCTCCGTCTTTGTCGATTGAATAGCCTAAGAAGTTGACAACTATATCAAAAACGGAATTTAGTAGAAAAAAGACAAATATAAATCCTACTATAAATGGATTGATTATCCGTTTTCGTATTAAAACCACATAACCAATTATTGCAATAATCAAGTCTCGAAAATAAGGTGAAGTCCTAACAACAAATTCCTGAAATCTTGTATCATATTCAGGCTTAATATATGCTGTGCGAAAATCCCCAGCCCAATATTTAGGTAGTAGCTGATAATCTGTGATTTTCACTCCTGATATTTTTGCTCCAATCATGTGACTTAGTTCATGCAGTGGTGTCGCAATCAGGAACCATAGAATTGTCAATCCAATAATCCCAATCAAAATTTGAGTCTTAGTCCAGTTACTCCTCTGGTAAAATCTTATCAGAGGTAAAATAACAATCAATATAATTCCAAGTGTACCAATTATTTTATCCATATTTTTCTTATTCTTTTGTTAATAAGAGATGTGTAATTTTAATTAAATTAATGAGCTATCTCAAATTGAAACACCATTTTTAAATATCATATTATTGCTTATCAGTTGTATTATCTCAGTCGTTTTTAGACAGTCTGACGGTCCGGTGGGCAAAAACCCTGTCTGACTGCGCAGACAGGCAGGCATGACAAGCCCATTAATTATACCGTCCGTGTTATACACCGGCTTTGTTTCTCACTTTTTTTCTTAAGTACATGATTAATAATAAGGTGATTATTCCCAGAGACAGTATTATTATCATTATAGTATTTAAATAGTAATACCTTTTATATTCCGTATTTGCTTTATCAACCGTTTCTTGTTTAAACAGGTTTACTATTCTTGTCGGTTCAGTATTTAAACTAATCCAGTTTGCCACATCTATCTCAAATACCTCTTCAAATTGATGCCAATAGTATAAATAGATTTTACCCTGCTTTAAGTCAAAGATATTTGAATACAATGTATTAAGATTTCTTCCTTCTTCATGAACTTCATTTAAAACATTAGCTAATATTTCAACTGAAATATTAGCTTGTTCCAAAGCTGATTCAAGCATTTTAGTTGCAATACTATATCTTTCGCATTGTCCAGAACCAAATTTATTTTCAGGATATGCTCTATTAAAATTAGTTGATACAAAGTATCCATCACCATTTGGTTTTCTTGTAAATACAATCTCGCCATACTGGTCAGCACTTATCACTACTGCATCGCCTGTAGTATCAGCCAACATAAACTGTCCGCGAAGTACTCCGCCAAATGATTGGCTCCAATCATATGATTTGGCCATTTCAATAGCTTCTTCTACTGTTGCACATTTTTGCATAATGTAGGTATTTACAATTGCTTGATACGGTTTTAGAAGTTCACGGTGTTCCTTTAATTTAATTCCGGGCAACGAGTTAGCATCAAAAGCAAGACCTTTTTCATTTATTCCACCTTGTGGAAATAAATCATCAAAACCTAAATACATTACAGCATAAGTGCTATCTGTTGGATGCTTAACCCAGAGATAAGTATTCGGGTTCTTCCAGTCTTCGTTATTACCAAAAAAAATCGATTCACCTTTGGAAATACTAAATATTGTACAAAATCCCGGAAACCTAGTTTCGTCAATAATTGACATTTTATTCGTATAGTCATTACATCCGATAAAGAGGTTAATCAATAAAGTAACACTAAAAATATTCAGAATTGATTTCATGTTGATTATCTTACCTTGAGTTATAGCGTGGTATTGTAGCACGAAATTCTTTATTCATCATAAAATTTTAACCCACACTTTGAGCAATATCTCACACTAAAAACCTCCCCTAATAAACCGTTACATCCTGGGCACCGCCAAGTAATTATAATTAATAAGAGGTCAACGAACAATATAAAATAAAAAAAAGGAGCCCAAACATGTTTCGGCATACCAAAGAGAACCCATGAAGGAAACGCAAGAATAAAGGCAAGAACCATAAAGGACATAGTAATCGCAAATGTTATGATACGGAACATTCTCCTTTTTCGATAAATTCTTCTGTAATTCTCAACCTCTTCATCAATGATTTTCTTGTCAGTATCCTGTGTGAGATCAACACCAAGAATATTGCTCATTATTTGAAGAGTATACATTCTTGGGATTACTTCGTCCCGTTCGATCCGTTGAATAGTTCTAATATTTAAATTACATTTTTCTGCCAGTGCGGCTTGAGTGAAACCAAGCTTTTGTCTTGCAGTCTTGATTTGGTTTCCTAGTGAATCTTTTTGTTCCATGATATTCCTTTATCATTAAAGATAATACTCTTTCAAATTAACAATCAAATTTTTTTTACGGCATTTTTACGGCTTTTTATACAATGAATGACTATTTTACCTGACAATTGAGGCTTTTATGCTGGTGTATAACGGTCGGCGGTATAATTTCGTAAGCGTTACTCGACGAAACATCCGGGCAGGGTCCTGGTACTTTAGCCAGTAAGTTGTCACGGTGCGAGGGAGAAAAATTTTAAACTTCTTTGTGAGCATTCAGGTGTAAGCTCTTTTGCAATTTTGGATTTGTGGATCAGCCTGTGCGAATTGCAAAAGTGCTTACACCTTTCTCTACTCTTCAATTTCAGAAATTTCTGTTATCAAGTCCTCAATCATTTTTACCCTATCAGAATCAGAGCCAAGTGGTAAGGCACAGTCGATTGCTTCAGACAGGACATCATTCTCTTGAAGTTTTTGACATTCAGACTTTAAATACATCTTGACTTCAACATTGGAACTTTTAATATTCTCCAAAATATCAATACAATTATCAAGTATATAGATTATGTCCTCGAAATCATGGCTTTGTCTTAAGTCGTTTCCTCCACGATCATGATGAGCTTCGAATTTTGATGCGAGGTAGTACTCGGGTCGGAATATATATATGTTGTTACCATCCGGAAGCGCTTTCGATATTTTATTTTCTACACCTAAAGAATACCATTGGTTTTTAAAACCAAGTATTTTTTCATCAGTTGGCATGACATCCACCTTTATACTTTTATAAATCCAGCGGCAGATAGGTGCCCCTCTTGAAGTATCATGTGCGAATTTTTTTGCGCGTAATCGTTCCTCCAGTTTCGCATGTTCCAACCTTGAGCTTAATTCAAATACACAATCCACGTCTAACGTGGGCCTTATATCTGAAGAGGCTGGATCATCTGCGTATAATTCTGCTACTGCTCCACCAACAAATACCACCTCTTCCTTAAGTTCTTCCAATCCATCTGCAACAGTTTGCAGAATCACAATATTCGTGCTAGGCATTTTTTAATCTTTTTTCCAATTCATCAATGGCTATTTTTATTTCCCGTACCCGGCCAATTCTTAACGTATCCAATATTGCGAGTAACTCATAAAACAGTATATCATTTTGGACAACCATTGGAATAGTGTCATACAACGGCTCGATTGACTGACCTCTGAGAATGCCTTTTGAATAGGGCCAAACAAAATTTTCAGATCCTTGGGATATAAGTTCTTTTATAGGGTTTGCAGAATGTGCTGTCGGTATCCCTCTAACTATAGCACCTGGCTCAGCAGGAAACACATACTTCAATCCATATATTAGAAATTCTTTAAATGAATTTATATAAATCTTCCGTTTGTCACCATCAATTAAACGTGCAATTTTACATCTGTTTAACGCTTCAGAGACCTCAGATTGGCTTATTTTCAGCGAATTGGCAATATCAAGATTCAACCATTCAGGATTCTTCATTGAAATTATCTTCAATAATACAAGGATGTCCTGAGGCCGCATTCCACTATGCTTTTTCATTTCAGCTATATTTATCGATTCGCGATTCGCGAATTGCAAATATATAAAATATTCTCGGAATTGTTAGCATTTTGATGAGTTCTATGTTCAAACATTTACTTCTTTAGTGAGCTTTTTGTAATACCTGTTCCTTTGTTTGAACATTTTTTCAAAGTAATCAATTTTTGAATCTCGATAAACAAAAATGACCGGAGGATTTCCGGAATGCTGAATCCGACCAATATACTGTATTAGTTTTCCTTCAAAAGCGAAAGGATATGCAATGATAAGACATTCAAGATTATTTAAATCAATTCCTTCACCAAAATATTGTCCGGTAGAAATCACTATTTTAAAATGACATTGTTTCAACTGTTCAATTTTACACTTTCTGCTGCTTTCGGAATCTTCTCCATGAATCGTAATTGTTTCATATTTATCTTTGAGGTAAAGATTAAGTATATCCACATGGGCATTCCGTTCGGTGAGAATCAAGAATGTGTTAAGCCTCTATGAATTCTTATCAATATCGGCCCGGCGCATGTCTGACTGGCCCAGCCCTGTCCGGCTGACAGCGGCCAGGAGGGCAGGCAGGGTATGTTTTAGCAGGCGTAACCCGACGACCCGCCCGTGCCGAACGCCCGCCTGAACGAAGTCATTCGGGCAGGGTACGTTCGGGCTGGAGCATCCGGGCAGAGTCCTGGTACTTTAGCCACAAAGCTGTCAAGGTGCAGGAGTTTAATTGCGGGCACTGGCCCCGAGTACTCGGGGGTATAAGTTATTACAAATCTGTGATGGTTATTCTTCTGATCCCATAAAATGGCGTTTTAAGGTACTGCTCATCCAAAAGCCGCATATAAAAGATTATCTTCGCTTTCTGGCAACGGGGCATAATAAAGCCCGCTGCGAAGTATCCCCAGTAGTTCACATTGACGGCCTATTCCTATGCCTATGTTTCTTTCAATCATTAACCGGCGTTCTTTAAGCGGCTTTACTGAAGTTTTTTTTTCAGCCAGTCTATTTCTACCTTCTGCTGGCCGATCTGTGCATATAGCTTCTCCTTTTCCTCTTCCTGACGCTTCTTATCCTCTATCTGCTTATCCCCGGAGGAGAAAACCAAGGAAGCGTTATTTAAAAATTCTTTCTTCCAGCAGTGGATCTGGTTCGGATGAACTTCGTGCTTTTTAGCAAGATCTTCTATCGTGCTTCGCTCTTTTAAAGCTTCTAAGACAAGTTTTGCCTTGAAATCGGCACTGAATTTTCGTCTGTGTTTCTTTTCCATAATGACAACAATTTAAGTTTTATTTTTACAACTTAAATCACTGTCCTAAATTTGGGTTACATTATATTATTATTGGAAGGTAGTTGCGAAAAACAAAGATGAATTATTAAGTGAAAATGAAGTAAGAAGTTTCACTACAAGACCAGTGATAAATTACGGCACTTTTACTGATAATCGTGATGGGAATACATACAAAACCATTACCATTGATAAACAAACATGGATGGCAGAAAATCTGAGGTACGAAATACCAGGCAAGCAGATCACAGATGATGACATCTGGAAAAATAATTCGTCTTTTGATGGTTGGTGCTATTATAATAACGATAAAGATTCTTTAGGACAGATTTATGGCATTTTGTATCAATTTGAAGCAGCAAAAAATGCATGTCCAACAGGATGGCATTTACCCGCCAATAAATTGCGGGTTTTATTGGATTTATTAGCTCCGAGTGCTGCTAGTAAGCTTAAAGAAACCGGGACTGAACACTGGTTCAGTCCAAACAATTATACTTCAAATTCAACCGGGTTTACAGCTCTTCCCGGTGGAATTCGTATGTATAATTCTTCTTTTACAGACATGGGACAGAAAGGTTATTGGTGGGGTGCTTATACAACGTAATTGGTAGTAACTACTATTGCATATGAAAGCTATCTTACAGAATCTGATGGCTGTTCAGTCAGGTGTGTTAAGGACTGAAAATTCCCAAAGCTCAATGATCCTCTTTTGATTCAGCATTCCGGATCTGCATGAGAAATACAATTCGTATGGAAATCGCCTGAGAGCTTTTATGACATACACAATACTCGTACCAAAAATGGCATGGATGGAACTTACTCTTACATGACAATTAGCTCAATGCAAACCCATGGCTTCCAGAAAATAACTAACAGCAACAGACTATCATTTTGCGATCTCAATTTATAATATGATAAATCTTTTAATTAAAATTAATCCCAGATTATTTTTTATTTTTATGATATAGGTCCCGGATGGGCAGTTTGACAGGTCAAGGTCTGTATTGGTAGATTCAGAGAAGGAGATTTCATCCTTTTTCAAGAGAATTCCATTCAGGTTAAAGATTTCAATGGTATATATTCCTTCTTGATGGACAGTAATTGTAATTCTGTTAGTTGTTGGATTAGGGAAGACAGAAATATACTTATTAGTCTTTATATCAAAAATATTTGTCGGTGTTTCGAAGAATTTTACAAAAAACCCATCGTAAATTCCATAAATATCAATCGATTCTGTTTGATGGGCTCCTGGTGTAGCAATATTATTTGAAGAACTTGTTCTGCCGGCAAAATAAATACTGCCATCCGGATCAATTGAAATGCCAGTACCACTATCAGATGAACTTCCTCCATAATATGTTCCCCACTGACGGATTCCCTCGGTGTTAAACTTAACAAGAAAGGCATCTGAATCATTTCCTCCTATTCCATCGCCATGTTCTGTTTGATGAGCATCTGGAGTTGAAATATTGTTAACTGATTTAGTACTTCCTGTCAGGTAAACATTCCCGTTTTTATCTGTTGAACATGCTGCGCCAAGATCATCGAAATAACCACCATAATATGTTCCCCATAGACGTCCACCAGAGCTATTGAATTTCACCAGAAAAGCATCAAACCCACCACCATATTCTATTTGATGGGCTCCATCTGTGGTAATGATGTCAGAAGATTCTGTAGTTCCTGCCAGATATACATTCCCATCATAATCTGTGCAACAATTGGATCTTTTAAAATAAGTACACCATTCACGTGCTCCAAGACTATTGAATTTAACTAAAAATCCATCACTGAATTCTGTTCTGAATGATCCGGCTGTTGACAAGTTAACATTGGTAGATGAAGTATTTCCTGTCAGAAAAACATTTCCACTTTTGTCAGCAGAACAACTATAACCTCCATCATCATAATTACCTCCGAAATATGTTCCCCACTGACGGACTCCGTCGCTATTGAACTTGACTAAAAATGCATCCGCATATCCACCAAGCGAAACCTGATGTGCGTCAGGTGTAGCTATATCATTTGTGGATCTTGTCCAGCCAGTTATGAACACATTTCCTTCTGTATCTGTTGAGCAATATTCCGCATATTCAGTTTCATAACCTCCGTAATATGTCCCCCATTGACGCACTCCCTCGCTGTTGAATTTTACCAGGAATGCATCCGGATATCCATATTCTTTAGTTGGTTTATGTGTTCCGGGAGTGGCTATATTATTTAAAGACATTGTGCTGCCTGTCAGATAGATGTTTCCATTCTGATCTATGGAACAATTTGCAGGATATTCCGCATCACTGCCACCATAATATGTACCCCATTGCCGAACACCATCGCTATTGAATTTAATTAAAAAGGCTTCACCATAACTGCCTCCTCCATAGGTTGTCTGATGCGCTCCTGTTGTTGCAATATTATTTCTGGATTCAGTTTCCCCGGCAATATATACATTACCATTATTGTCGTTTACACAAGAAGATACTTCATCCTGATATTCTCCTCCATAATATGAACCCCAGATCCTAACAGGGGGATCAATGTATAACGGTTGGGTAGTATCGTATTTCCCATTGATAATAAACCTGGCCATATTATTTTTAACATCCCATGAAGAAGCAACTTCATTTTCTCCCTGCTTTACTCTTAAGGGTCCTTCACAAATGTAATCTGATGGCAATTTCAATGTAAGTGAATTTAAGTCATTAACTCTCAATTTTGCTCCTTTAATCAGAAGGCATATTTGCTTGTAGTCAGCACCGGGGCTTACAATAAAATCGTACTCCAGTTCTCCTGCACTGTTAATAAAATACTTAAGATCAATTCCATCATAAATGTCTTTGTACAAAACACTCTTATAACTTTTTACCATTGTTACCGGGCTCAATCCTTCCGGCAGATTGTAATAATTTTCATAGCCAGGGACCTCATTTCCAGGTTCAATCTGAAAATCAGAATTAGCACCCATCCATTTGATTTCTACTCTAAAAATATTTAACTGAACCTTTTTCAATCTTTTTCTATTCGCCCAAGAAAACAGTCTATTTACCTCTGTAGTCCTTCTTTCTGGTTTGCTGATCTGATAATTTATGCCTGTGGTTGTGAGATAATATGAAAGGCATCCCGTTTCACCACTAAATAAAATTTCAGGCCTTGGATTTGAATATTGATCAGTGATCTGACCAAGATTTTCTCTGAAACATGGTTGATTAACAAATTGATTTAATCTGATATTTGATTCAGATAAATTCTCGGAATTATCATCACTTGTGAATAATGAAGTTACTATAATATAAAAAAATATTGATATAAGATTCATGGGTAATTTCAGTATTATTTCACTGGTTTTTCTAAAGTGAGCCGTAACGTTAATGATATTAATCCTTTAAACAGCGGACACCCTGTCCGTATGAGAATGGATTTTGAGTGTTATAAAGTACTTTAGCATATTCAACCAAACGCCACATGCTACCACATGAGGTTGGTGTCATAAATCCTGGCTCGGATGCCCACCACGGAGCATAATAAGAAAGATTTCCAAAAGTCCCATCGCCACGGACACCGTGTGGAAGTCCTGAGAACCCGGTACTATTATTTGTTGTTAAGTCATTACCGGGGGTTCCTGCCTGGTCGTAAAATCTCCAACCTGTATTTGCAGCAAGAGCCTTTGCTATATCATCACCGCTCCCCTCGTATCCATAACCATTAAGGGTTAAAAAATTCACTAACACCTGCCATTCAGCATTGCT
>DAINPM010000052.1:0-17364 GCA_036743455.1 Bacteroidales bacterium
TTTTATTGCCACTGCCCCGGTGGAACCTGTACTATTGGAAGTCCAGCCCTCCGGGGTTTTTCTTATGTATGACGATATTTTCGGGAGTATTGAAAGTTCAGATTCCTGGTATCAAAAAACCAATACCCTCACTTTAGCATCCTGGCAGGAAGGAACAAGATGATTACTGAAATGGGTCTAATAGTCTGTGAAACAAAGCTGTGTAGTCTCTGCACGCCAGCCCCCCTCCCCAAAAGAAGGCATAACAAGCTGCTATACATGGCATTGTACTACATGGCACAAAAATTTTCCCATGTACAGTGGAAGCACATGATACTTATCAATAATATTAAGTCTTTAGAATGCGCGGGCAAAACTGCTCTTATCTATCCAACATTCAATATTACAATCAGCTATAAGTACTGAACAAAACCTTCCATGTTTGTACGGATCTTATACACCCAATTATAACTGACTATATACAGGGTTTTCATATCATCATCACCAAAACAGAGACTGACAGGAAAATTCGGAAGGTTTATCATGCCGATAAAGTCACCTTCCTGATTAAAGATCTGAACTCCATAGTAAGTAGCTACATACAGATTACCTTTTTTGTCGATTGCCATTCCATCGGCACTTGTTGATCTGCCCTGTCTGTCAAGCACATTTTCAGTAAGAAATAATCTGGCAAACTGACGGCCGTTACTTATTGTCCCGTCTTCATTCACATCATAAGCCCAGATATAGTTATCCTTATCGGTATTAACAGGATACCATGATTCATTGTCATAGGTATTATTTATATACAATGTCTTACCATCGGGAGACAGAATAACACCATTTGGCATTGCAAATTCATTAGGTTCGACTATTCTTGTCATTTCGCCTTTTGGAGAGATATAATAAACTGTCCGTCCGGGCTGATTTTTGACAGCATCAGGTGTAAACTGGGGATCTGTAAAATATATGCCGCCTTTGGCATCAGTAATGATATCATTAGGGCCGTCGAGTGGTTTGCCGTTGTAAGAGTCAGCTACAACTCTTACTATTCTCCCTCCGGTTGTCATTTCAACAACCCTGTGACCCAGCATATCGCAAACGAGCAGATTCCCGTTCCGGTAGGGATACAGACCGTTGGTCTGCATTCTTCCTCTGGTAATATTTCTGTAAGTACCATCAGGGTCCATTTCAACTGTTGAACTTTTTCGGGGGTCTCCGTTCCAGTCCTGATCAAAATACATATTTGATAAATATATCTTTCCGTTCATCCATTTTGGTCCTTCAGCGAAAGTAAGTCCCGGTTCTGTTTTAGTTCCGTCAATTACTAACTCCAGTTCAGCATCTTTGGGAATGATATTATGGTAAGCTTCCATCCTTGCTTTTTCTTTTTCGGAATAGTCATCCCTTGCAGGCCAGAAAATATCCACAGCATCGCAACCCAGGGGACCTATTTTTGCTCCGTGCACCATATTGCCTGGAATGAGCACCACACTGTTTTCTGACATGTCCTGTTCAGTATCAAGCAGTATCTCGCTGCATCCTCCACGCAATACCAGCATTGTTTGTTCTTCAGGATGTATATGGTGGGCAAACAATGCTCCGGGATCCATGGAAATAAAGCTTATCTGCATATTTCTTCCGGTCACAAGCCTTGAATTTGAACCTTCGACCAACTCAGTAAGTTGCAGATCATACAGATCATAAACCTTATCCGGTGTAATATTCGGGACAGATAGGTTTTTAAGATCCACAGCCTCTTCAGGAATATTGGCAACTCCGGTTTTTTCAAGATAATCAATACGGACAGGGCTATATACTTCAAGAAGTTTTGCTCCTGAAGGGCCAGCTTTTACTGCATTTTTGCTTCCTTTTTCAAGATATACAAAATCAATCCTTGGTGTAAGGCTGTGGGTACCATCAGGCTCTTCTCTTTTTCTTGATATCATATTAATGAAAGATCCGTCAATAAGCTGATCTATCGTCCCTTCCAGGACAAAAACCAACCTGTCTGAAGCAAGAGTTTCTTCATTTATCTCTGCTCCCGGTTCAAGTTCAAGTAAGGCCGTCATTGTGCCACTCCCCCAGTATATCCTGGCGCTCACGCCGGGAGACAGCTCAGTGGCCGCTATATTGTCAAGACTGCTTACCTTACCGGGTTCAAGATTCGATGATATTTTTGTTTTTGGTAACCCAGGGATTTTCCTTTCTGTCAAAGCATATTCCTTTATTAGATCTTTGTTTGTCTTCTTCCAGTCAGGTGAAGAAGAACACCTGATAAAAAAGATAGCAGCCAGGACCAAAAGGCCGGGTAAAATGAGTCGTCTTATCGTCTTTTTCATAGTTTATTTATATTAAATTGATCCCTATTAATTAAAAAGTTCCGCCTTCAAAGATAGTATTTCCTGTTGAACTTTCATTTAGCTGGCAATCAGACTAACCTTCATATTATAACTGATTGATAATTTTCATCTGACTGGTAAAATAATATATAAAATCATTGACTCATATTGAAAATAAATGTAAATTTAAAAATGATTATTAAATGTAAATTTTACATTTATAAAAATACAGGCATCCTTCCAATAAATCAAAACCTATTACAATGAAAACCTTACGATTTGTTTTTTTATTTGTAATTTTTTCCGGTTTTATTTCCGGGAACCTTTTTTCACAGGAGACAGCTGTCATCAAGATTGACCCTGATCGTACAATAGGGAAGATAGACCCAAACATCTATGGAGCATTTCTTGAATCGATGGTTGCGTACAGGGGTATTTACGATCCTTCATCCAAATTTGCTGATGAGAATGGTTTCAGGCAGGATTACATTGATCTTATGAAAGAGCTTAATATACCAGTTGTCAGATGGCCGGGGGGTAATGTTGCATCGGGGTATAACTGGGAGGACGGAATTGGTCCTAAAGATCAGCGTCCGGCAAGACAGGAATTAGCATGGCATTCGATTGAAACGAATCAAATGGGAACAGATGAATATGTAAAATTCTGCAAGCTTATAGGAGCAGAAAATTTTGTTTGTATCAATGCCGGAACAGGAACTCTTGACGATGCAAGACACTGGGTTGAATATTGCAACTTCCCTCAAGGAACGTATTATTCTGATCTGAGACGAAAGTACGGAAATGAAGAGCCATATAAAATAAAGTATTGGGCCCTTGGAAACGAGATTGATGGTCCCTGGCAGATGGGCTATAAAAACAAAGAGGATTATGTCAAGTTTGCCATTGAGGCAGCAAAGCTGATGCAGTGGGCCGATGAAGACATAAAGTTAATTGCTTCAGGTTCTTCAAATTACCCCATGGTCACTTCGAATTACGATCCTGCAGACGGATGGATTGACTGGAATTATTATGTTCTTGACAATATGGTTGGATATATTGATTATATCTCTATTCACAGGTATGCTAATCAGGCACTCCGGGGAACAGGAGATGAGGGGTTTTCCAACCTGATGTCATTGGGCCTGGAGATTGATCAGAAGATAGAAATTGTACAGAAACTCATTGAAACGGTAATGGCCAAATCAGGATCTGACAGACCTGTTTATATATCATTTGATGAATACAGTGCACGTGGGAATGGTCTTATCGGGCCATTGATGCTTGCCCAGCATCTGAACTCCTTTATCCGGCACGCCGATATTGTCAAAATGGCAAATGTCACCATGATAACAAGTCTTGCCGGCATGTCTCCTGAAGGTGATTACAAAAACAACCTTTTCTATCCCTTCTATTTGTATTCTCATAATAGTCATGGAGTATCTCTTGATGTATATACAGACTGTGAAAAATACAGTAATGAACTCTTTACTGATATACCTTATCTTGATGTAAGTGCTTCATTAAATGATTCGACCGGTCATGTGATCATTAATGTTGTCAACAGGCATGAAAAAGAAGCTATCCCTGCTGACATAATACTTCAATCCGGAGATTATACAGGAACAGCAACAGTGAATGAAATTAATGCAGAGAATATTGATGCAACCAATACCAGGACAAAAGAAGAAGTAAATATTGATACAAAGTCTGTTAAGTTCAGGGGAAACAGCATATCTTACAGTTTCCCGGCACATTCAATAACACAGCTTATGATCCCTGTAAAATAAAGCTGATAATGAAAAAGAAAATCGTTTTTATATCACCTGGTACAACAATATTAAGTCATATCAGGGTATAGGCAGAATAGCACCTGCAAAACTTTACCTTCAGGCAGCTTGAATAGTTTAAAAGAGAAAAGTAACAAAAGAGAAAAAAGATCCTGAAGAATTGCAACCACAAAGTGCTGTTGAGTATTTTATGCCTCTGCCAAATATAGAAACTGACGTTAATCCCAACCTTCTTTAAAATATAATATCCAAATTAAGTAATATAGATTGAATAACAGGAAGGGTTGATGTTTATATTAAAGTGGTTTCAGGGGAGATGTGATTTTAACATCTCCCCTTTTGAAATTAATAACGGAGAAATAGTTCGTCCAAAAAAACGGAGTGAATTTTTACGATCTATTAATAATTATTGAAAAATTTTAGCATATAAGTGTATATTTAACATTTAAAATAAGGATAAATGAATAAATTATTTTATCTTTTCATACGTTTATTTTGTTACCAATACTGATCATAGAATATTATTATAAAACAACAAAAACTGATTTATGATTGAGTACATTTTTTATAGGGACAACTGTATTAAAAATTATATCAATCTGTCAGTAAGCTATGCCCACCCGGGTAATTATTCAATTTTTAAATATTTAACACATTTTTAATTATGAAATACCTTTATAAGATTGTTTTATTAACTCTTCTGGTGCCTTTTCTAAACACATCTTATATATCCGGTCAACCCGGCTTTCAAAATTTCATTTCACCGGAAGTGAACAAAGACAGAACGGTTACATTCCGTTTTATGGCCAGAAATGCCAAAGATGTTAAATTAAGTACTCAGTTCGTCTCCGGACAACAGGCCATGACAAAAGATGAAAACGGGATATGGAGTGTAACGCTCGGTCCTGCTGAACCGGATATTTATCCTTATTGCTTTATTGTGGACGGCATACAGGTAGCTGATCCTAAGAATTCATGGATATTCCCGAATGAAGGGTTCCAGAACAGTGTCGTTGAAATACCTGCTGACAAACCGCAGGTCCATACTGTTCAGAACGTTCCCCACGGTACAGTTTCATACAGGTATTACTGGTCAGATGAACTGGGGGCAAGACCTCTGGTTATTTACACTCCTCCAGGATATGAAACATCAAAAATTGAAAAATATCCTGTATTCTTTCTCCTGCATGGGACAACAGATACTGAAGAAACCTGGACTAAAGTAGGGAGAGCCAATATCATTCTTGATAATCTTATTGCCCAGGGCAAAGCTGAACCCATGATAATTGTAATGCCTTATGGACGGGCTTTCCCTGTCATCAGTAAATCATCCGGGTCCTTAAGGGAATGGGATAACCTTCAGGAGTTCCAGAAAGATTTTAAAAACTACATTTTACCTTTTGTTGAGAAAAACTACAGAGTCAGAACAGATCCCGAAGGCAGGGCTATTGCCGGATTCTCGGGTGGTGGCGGAACATCTCTTTACATAGGTTTGGGTAATCCTGACCTCTTTGCCTGGGTATGCGGATATGCTCCCGGAATGCGCCCCGAAGAGTTTGAACGTAACAATGCTGTCCCTTTTGCCAACCCTCAGTTAACAAACAGCAGGCTTAAACTGTTCTGGCTGGGCTGTGGAACAGAAGATATGGTTTATAAAACCCTGCAGCAATATGTTAAAGTTCTGGATGAAAAAAATATCAAATACCAGACATTCTATCCTGACGGAGGACATACCTGGATGAACTGCAAAAAATTTCTAAACGAATCGGCCCAACTTCTCTTCAAATAATAAACCCGAAAAAATCCTACAAATGAAGAAACAATCGTTACTTATCATCATCCTTATTAGTATAACCATTGGCTGTTATTCCCAACCCGGTGGAAGAGCCGGCAGACCAATGATCAACAGGTCATCACCTGAAGTACTTGATGATAAATCAGTAATTTTCAGGTTTTTTGCCCCGGAGGCAGAAGACGTAAAACTAAGTGCAGAGTTCCTTCAGGAACCTTTGTCTATGATCAGGGATACAACAGGCCTCTGGACAATAAAAACAGACCCTGTTAAACCTGATATCTATCCGTATTTCTTTCTTGTTGACGGCATTCAGGTTCAGGATCCGGGTAATGTACTGTATTTCTCTAACGAAAGATTTAAAAGAAGCCTTGTCGATATCCCCGGTGAAAGTCCTCTTGTCCATTCCCTTAAGGATGTTCCACACGGATCTGTGACATACTGCGACTATTATTCAGATATATTTAAAGGATACAGACCACTGGTCATCTATACTCCTCCTGAATACGATAAAAATTCTGAGAAAAAATACCCTGTTTTCTATCTTATCAGCGGTACTACCGATACCGAAGAAACATATTTCAAAGTGGGCCGGACCAATCTGATCCTCGATAATCATCTTGCAGAAGGCAAAGTTGAACCCATGATAGTCGTTATGCCTTATGGAAACCCTTCTGTCCCGGGAGCTACAGCAACAAATCCTCCTGCACCGGGAGATCAGATAAATGAAGACCCTATTGAAAATGATCTTATTAATAATATTATACCATATGTTGAATCCAACTACAGGACTCTCAATGATAATGACAACCGGGCAATCGGAGGGTTTTCACGCGGAGGAGGTCAGACACTGAGAATAGGATTTAAACACCCCGAATTATTCTCCTGGATCTGTTCTTACAGTTCTTTTCTTGGCAAAGAAGATTTTGAGAAAAACTTCAGGAATGTCTATGAAGATCCTGAACGCACCAATGAACAAATGAAGCTTTTGTGGATAAGTGTCGGAAACGAAGATTTCCTGTATGAACAAACCGTGGAATTTATGGATCTTCTTAAGGAAAAGAACATAAATTTCGAATCAATGGTCACCTCAGGTGGTCATACCTGGATGAACATGAAACAATTTATGGATAAATCATCACAGTTATTGTTCAAATGAGAATTTTATACCTGTAATTAATGATCATATAAATTTTTATATAATATATATTCCCCAATGAAAGAGCTTAAACTAAATAAGAACAGATTTATGAAATATCCCGGAAACATTATTTTCAGATTGATGTTCCTGTTCTCTGCTATCATCATAACCTTTACTGCCTGTAAAGAACAACAGCCGGTAAGAAGAACAATAGTATCCCCTGAAATCCATCAGGATAAATCAATAACTTTCCGTTATCTGGCTCCCGGTGCTGAGAAAGTTGAACTTAGCGCCGAATTTCTTTCAGAGAACCTGCTGATGACGAAAGATGAGGACGGGCTCTGGACAACAACAACCGGCCCGGTTACTCCGGATATATATCCTTACTTCTTTATTGTTGACGGTATACAGGTTCACGACCCCAATAACACTTATCTTTTCCCTAATGAACGGTTTAAGCGCAGTGTTATCGAGATCCCCGGGGATCCTCCCCTTCTCTCTGAAATTCAGGAGGTCCCACACGGAAATGTAACTTACAGGTACTATAAATCCCAATCTCTTGATCTGATAAGACCTGTACTTGTATATACACCTCCTGATTATGGGAAAAACCCTGAAACCAGATACCCTGTACTATATCTTATCCATGGGATGACAGATACTGAGGAGACATGGTTCAAGGTAGGACGGGTGAATGTTATTCTTGATAATATGATAGCTCAGGGTCTGGCAGAACCAATGATAATAGTAATGCCCTATGCCAATCCTCTTCCTGCCTTGCTTGAAAAAAACGAAGAAGTTGATATGAATGTACTCAGTACTGACTACTTCACCGATGATCTTATTAATGATGTGCTACCTTTTACCGAAAACAATTATAGTGTTTACACAGATGCCGGGAACAGAGCTATTGCGGGTTTTTCACTTGGAGGACGTCAGACCCTCGCTGCCGGACTGGGTAACCCTGATAAATTTGCCTGGGTATGCGCTTTCTCTCCGGCTATCTTTTCAAATGAACTGGAAAATAATTTTAAGAATTTATATGCATCGCCTGCTTCTTTGAACAGTAAGCTAAAGCTCTTATGGGTAAGCTGTGGAAAAGATGATGGATTATATGATGCTTCTGTTGAGTTTACTTCATTACTGGAGGAAAAAGGTATCAGACACAGGACATTCTTTTCCGAAGGCGGGCATACCTGGATGAATTGCCGCCTGTATTTATCCGAAATCGCCAAACTTATTTTTAACTGAATATTTCTTTTAACCAGAACATTTTTTATAACCCTATAGCTATTGGAAAAGCCAGGCTATCTATTGCAGTTTGTGGAGACACGTGCTGATTAAATATTTTTCCTTACAAATTGTGAAGGTGATAAACCGAACTGCTTCTGAAAACTGGTTGCAAAATAAGAAGGAGAAGAGAATCCCACCAGGTATGATATCTCATTAATCCTGTAGTTGTTTTCGCAGAGCAGTTCTGCAGCTTTTTTAAGTCTGACCAGTCTTATATATTCAACAGTATTGAGATCTGTCAAAGCTTTGACCTTTCTGTAGAGCGTTGAAATGCTTAGTCCCATTAATACTGCTATCGTTTCCACATTTAAATCATTTTCAGAGATATTGTCCATAATGATTGAATTCAATTTTTCAAGGAATTCCTCATCCGTATTATTTAATGCGACTGATTTGATATGAGCCAGCGGAGAACTAATGAAATTCTGCCTGTACAGACTTCTGTTTTTTATGAGATTCTCTATCTGTGCCATTAATAAATCTGTTGAAAAAGGCTTTTCGATATAAGCATCTGCGCCTGAATCAAGACTTTGTATTCTTGCGGTAAGATGAACTATGGCAGTAAGAAGGATAACAGGGATGTGACTGTATTCTATGTTTGATTTAATCTGAATGCAAAGTTCATATCCATTGATGACAGGCATTATAACGTCACTGACAACAAGAATGATATGAAATTTTTCAAGTGCCTTCAGGGCTTCCTGACCATTCCGGGCCAGAATAACATTATAATCACCTGTTATTTCATTGGCAATAAATCTCCCCATTTCAATCTCATCTTCAACCAGAAGTATATTCGGATGCGAATTTTGAAGTGATCCGAAAATTTCAAACTCCTGCTGTTCCCTGAGGCTAACTTCATCCGTTTCTATCTTGTCAAAAACTAATTCCTCCTGATTTTTACCAAGTTCCAGAATAAAAGAATTAAAAATATTTTCATCAGGATCAAGGATGAGTCTGCCATGATGAAGCTCAGCAAGAGAACGTGCCAGTGATAGTCCGAGTCCGGTACCTTTTTCTCCCGGTTTATTGAAATCTATCTGATAAAACGGCTCAAAGATTTTTTCCTTAAGTTCTTTGGGTATCTGTATTCCATCACTTTTTACGCGAATTCTGATGATATTATTATTCTCTGTTTCCGGTTCGAAAGATATATCAATTTCTGATTCAGCAAATTTAAGTGCATTTGAAAGCAGATTACTTAATATTTTCGTAATAGCCTCTCTGTCAACTGCCAGATTGTAATGATTTACCGGTGAATGTAGATGAATAGAGATTGATTTTTCGGTGCAATAAGGCAGGAACAGGTGGTATATTGATTCGATCAACTCATAGATGTTTGTTTTTTTAAAATTCAGTTTGAACATCTCTTTTTCAGTCTTTCTGAAATCAAGCAGTTGATTTGTAAGATTCAGCAATCTGTCACTGTTCCTTTTGATGATCATTATATTATCTTCTGTATCTTTCGTATCTTTTATCCCCAACTTTATTATTTTATCAATAGGCCCCTTAATTAAGGTCAGTGGTGTCCTTATTTCATGAGTGATATTGGTAAAAAAATCAATCTTTGCATTTAAAAGCTCCTTTTCTTTTTCAGCTTCCAGTAGATCAATTTTTCTTTGTTGTTCGAGTACATTTCTCTTCATATAATAACTAATCAGAATATATATTGAAAATGCCGATAGAAAAATATAAAAGATATAAGCCGGAAAAGATAGCCAAACAGGAGGACGGATCCTGATATCTAATACAGATTCACCGGTATTCCATGAATTCCCATCCGAAGAAGAAAGAACCCTGAATCTGTAATCTCCCGGATTAAGGTTGGTATAGTATACTTTTCTATGGCCTGATAGCATAATCCAATCAGGATCACTGCCTTCCATAAAATATTTATATTTTGTCAGATCAGGACTGGTAAAAGTCGGTGATATGAAATCAATACTTAACCATGACTGATGATGCTTTAATGAAATTTTGTTTTCCACGAGGATCGATTTATAATCTTCAGATCCTGTATTGTTAATAAAATACTCTCTGCCATTAACCTGAAGACTTACAAAATATACGGGGGGATTGTAAATATTGTCTCCAATATTGTCAGGATGAAATGATACCAGACCGCTCACAGTACCGAAATACATTTTCCCGTTTTTGTCCTGATAAGCTGAATTATAGCTGAAGGAATTATCCAGGAGACCATCCGCTTTTGTAAATGTAACAAACTTATTCGTCGAAGGATCAAAGCGAAGAAGACCTCTGGTTGATGTAATCCAGAGATCTCCCTTACTATCCTGTAGTATAGCACAATATATAGCAAAATCAATATCCTTTCCGGGAACAAAGCTGATAATTTCACCTGTGCTTTTGTCAATATAACTGAATCCATTTCCTTCGGTTGTAAACCATATCCTGTAGTTATTATCCTCAAAAATTGATGTAATATACTCACTGCGAATAGTTTCATAATTGCCATTCTTTGACAGTATCTTTTCGGATATCTCTGATAGTTTATCGTATTTAAACAGCCCTTTCCCATAAGTACCAATCCACATATTCTTATTTTTGTCTTCAAACAATGCATGGATGAATGCTCCTGCAGCAACGTTATCCAGGTATTTAAATGACAGGGACTCCGGAATATACCGGTAAAGTCCCATAACGCTTCCGGCATATATAAAACCATCCGTGGTTTTTAGGAATGTGATAAATGAATTCGTTCTTAGACCACTCTTCTGGTCCGTAAACTCAAAATGATTCTTTATCTTTTGTGAGGGGATGTCGAGAATATATATACCATTATCATAGGTCCCAATCCAAAGATCATCATCATCAACAAGGAGCCCCTGAATATTCCTGCTATCAATATCAACTCTGTCAGGACCTTCTGTCAGGTTTGAAAACAAACCTGATCCGGGATCATATTTTATCAGGCCGGCATCTTCAGTACCAATCCAGATTGTGCCATAGGAATCAGCACGAATTTCCCTCACTACATTTGCATTAAGGGCTCCCGATAATCCGGTTGGATAATATTTTTCAAATAGTTTAGCTTCATTAGGAAGATAATTGGCTCCTCCATATTGGGTTCCGATCCATATTCCTCCCTCTTTGTCTTTCATAATAATCCTGATTGCATTGTTTGAAATGGAAAAAGGATCTGTAGGAACCTTATGAAAATTCTTTATGTACCCGGTAGTGAAGTTATAAATATAGATGCCTGATTCTGTGCCTATCCAGATTTCTTCATTATTATTCAGAAATGTCGTCCTTATATGTATATTATTCAATAATAAATCATTTTCAAATAGTGTAGTGATATTTCCGGTATTTGGTTCCAATCTCCTAAGACCTGCAAGATTGGTTGATATTATTAATCCATTATTTCCGTCATCCAGGATATCTACCAGCCGGACCGAAGCTGTTAACTCTTTATCATTAAGTATTTTATAACTGACAAAATCATCATTGGAAGGATCATATTTATATATCTTTCCGTTAGTGGCAGTAAACCATATATCACTTCCATGTGTAACAGTAATGCTTATTGGAGTGAAGTATTCCACTGCAGGATATGCGATCAGCTTTTTATTTTCCTTCTTATATTTAAATATTCCTGATGAATTAATAAACCATATATAACCATTATTATCAGCCTTTATATCAGGAATCATATCTCCTGTAAGAATAATCTCTTCGTTAATTGAGCCGAAATAATCATTATCAGGTGAATAATAACATATCCCCTTTGCCGTTCCAACCCATATCCATCCATCAGAATCTTCGCATAAAGATGTTACGAAATTATTTATTATACAGTTTTTATCTGAAGGACTATGAAGAAAGACCCTGAATCGAGAACCATCGAACCTGTTTAAACCTTCTTTCGTTCCGAACCATATAAAACCCCTCCGATCCTGAATGCATGCCATGACAGTATTATTTGATAATCCGTTATCATTTCTGTAATGTCTGAAATAAAAGGATTTCCCTTCAGCCAGAATCGGTAACAATGAAACGATAAGTGTTAGAATAAACCTCGTCATTCCTGCTAATTATTAATCTCTGTGGAAGTTACAAAATATACTCAAAGATATGTATTAGGGCTGTTAATTATAAATCTTTTTCTTTTGAAATTCATTCAGTAAATAATATTTCAGGTCTTTGATTTAATACTTAATGAAAGTGCCGGAACCTATAAAATGATTAACGCTGCCAAAAGAACAGCAGCGTTAATCATTTTTATAAACTAATATGTTTCATTATTGGAAGCTATAAGCTACCAACCGGGATTCTGAACCAAATTTGGATTTGCTGCAAGTTGTGTATAAGGGAAAGGCAAAAGATTGTATTTAGCATCCCAGCCCTTATATGTGGAACTTTTATCTTCTGTTTCAACATGCCAGTCAGTTGTTCCGTCATAGTATCCCCAAAATTTGTACCAGGTCTTCCCATGGTCTTTCAGAACTGTTGCTGCATCTCCCCAGCGCACGAGATCGAAGTAGCGTTCATGTTCACTCCAGAGTTCGGCACGGCGTTCGTCTTTAATGTCCTGATACGTTAAAGCCCCTAGCGGATCCTGTTCTGCCCTTACCCGGACCTGGTTCAGAGCGGCAAGACCTGTTCCATCAGCATCACCGTCAACGAGGAATTTTGCTTCTGCATAAAGCAAAAGGACTTCCGCATATCTCATATAATGATAGTTAGCTGCTGAATACTGCCACCATCCTGTAATATCAGTGTACAGATCTTCGTTGAACAATATATTTCTGAACCGGAAATAACCCTCACAATGTGCTATAGCTGTAAAGATCCCGGGAGGTAGAGCAGAGTTTTCATAGGACATATCCAGTATCTGTTCATAGGTATGGATTGTCGATTTGAAACGTGGTTTTTCGGTTCCGCCTTCATGTGCCTCGAGAAATCTTCCGAAGTCCCCTGATACAGCACACCAGCCCCATCCCAACATAAAAACGTCATCGGGTATAGCCATATTCTCCGGACGAAGATTCATCCAGGTTTGTCTCAGGTCTGCCTGGTATCTAGAATACCCGTTGGCATCAGCTGCGTTGTGTTCAAAGACATATTCCTTACAAAAATCACCAGCTTTGCGGCTTATCAGGAACATATCGTCAACCAGGCCATACAGATCTGAATTGATAACTGTTTTGAGAGGTTCGACAGCCTGACTCAGAATTTCATCATTATCATATCTTGTTCCGTACCAAAGAGCAACTTTGCCTTTATAAGCCAGAGCTGCATGTTTTGAAATACGTGCACCGTATGCCTGCTGCTGACCTATTCCCGGAATAGCAGGAAGGGCATCGGCAGCTTCCTGCATACGTTCAAGGCACCACGGAATAATTTCTGCATGATTACCATTTGGCATATTATATTCTTCCTTAGTCAGAACATGGTCAACAAAGGGAGGTGTTCCGAACCAGCGGACAAGCTCAAACATAGACAATGCCCGTAAAAAGTTAGCTTCTGCCTTTACTCTTTTTATCGTCTCATCATTGCTTTCAGGTATCCTCTCCAGAATCAGATTACACCAATATATAATCTCATAACAGCTGTTGTACATTGTCTGGAAGTTCCTGGTTTGAGAAGAAGCGCTATAGTTATTGGCTTCCTGGAAATTATTAGCCAGATCAGAAAATGATGCCCCGCCAGCAAAATGGTCATCGCTCAGTACATCCAGGAATATTGTAGTTGCAATACCATACACATTATTGAATAATCTGTTGTAAACTGATGCAATAAGAGCTTCTGCCTCTTCAGGGCCTGCATTTGCATAGTAATCATCTAAAGGAAGTGCACTTTTCTGCTTAATATCGAGTAGGTCCTGCTCACAAGAAGCAAGTATCAGTACTATAAAAAGCATTACTCTTAGAATTGATTTATTTTTCATTACAGTATGTTTTTAAGATTAGAATGAGACATTTATACCGAACACAAGCTTCCGGGAGATAGGATATCCGCCGGCATCTATGGCAAGGCTTGAAGTTGTATTAGTACTTGTTTCCGGGTCCAGACCTGGATAATCCGTGAATGTAAACCAGTCATCAAGTGAAACGTATGCCCTTAATTCCGACATCCATACTTTTCTTAAGATATTATTCGGTACAGTATATCCGAGCTGGATCTGTTTGATTTTGAAGAATGATGCGTCAAACACTCTAAGGTTAGTCGTTGTTTGAAAAGTATCTCCAAAATCCGGTGTGGGGAATCTTGCGTTCGGATTCTGCGGAGTCCATCTGTCTTCATAGAATATTGCAAGGTTGTTCTGCTGAGGAAAGTCACCCCGCAGACAGGCGTAAAGTCTTTCGTTGCCAGACACGCCTGTACCATAAACATTCAGGTCAAAGCCTTTGTAGCCAAGATTTACTGTTAGTCCGTAAGTTAAGTCAGGGATACCGCTACCTGTCATTATTTGATCATCCGCATTAATGGCAGGATTGTCATCAAAGTTTTTATAAATTGCATAACCTTCTTCGTCGAAATCTTCGACAACAAAAGTACGTAAATACCACAAGGGATATCCTTCCTCAAAATATGTCACAGTGTATCCGCTCTGAACAGCAGCACCTGCTATACGGTCTTTTGAAGTACCTTCGGTAACTAAATTTTTCAATGTGGCCAGGTTCCCGTTGATGCTGTAACGGAACCCACGGATCTCATCGCGCCACCCAAGCATAACTTCAAAACCTTTATTATTGACCTTACCGGCGTTGACATAAACTGTCGATGCCCCTGTATTGGACGGAGCTGCAGTACTGGTGAGCAAGTCCAATGTATTTTTATTATACCAGTCAAGACTTAATTCCAAACGATCACGTAAAAAGCGGGCATCAGCTCCAACGTTAAACTGATGAGAAGTTTCCCATTTAATTTCAGGATTCGGCAGCCGGTTGGAAGGATATGCACCTGTTATCTGACCATCATTGAAATCATATCCGTAATTGACACCTGTACTCAGTGTCGTATTGTACTGATAACTGCCCAGTGCGTTCACATTTCCGTTTATACCATATGATGCCCGGAATTTCAGAAATGACATTCTGATCCGCTCTTTTATATTATCCATAAAAGGTTCACTGGTAATTGTCCAACCTCCTGAAATTGAAGGAAAGTAACCCCAACGATTACTTTCATCGAGTTTCGATGTATCATAAGCGTCTGCACGAAAACTTGCCTGAAGATTATATTTATCCATATATGCCCATCCTACACGTCCGTAATATGACATATTCGCGCTCTCTCCAAGTATACCGGAAATAGACATACCTGTTGAATTAACAGCATTGGAAAGGTAACGGTAGTTTTCAGCGTCAGAGGAAAGCTGATCAGCACTGCCGTAAACGAAATTGTCTTCAGACCTTTGATATGAATTACCTGCCATTAGGGTGAAATTATTACTTCCCAGGTCGAATATGTAATTAGCAAAATTTTCCCACTGATAGTAGAGATTGTTACTTGATCTTCCGTTTATCGACATCTTCTGGTTGGCTGTTGCGTTAACGAATAAGGGATGATTGAAAGTATTGTTCTGTCCATAACCAGCACGATAACCAAAACGTGTAGTTATGGTCAGTCCTTTAATGGGTGTAATGTTGGCGAAAGCCGTTCCTCTTAAATTAAAATTCCTGTTGTCTGTGTCTGCCCTGTCTCTCATTATTGCAGGATGCCAGATAAGGCTGTTTCCTGCGAATGGAGAAGAACCGTATATATATCCGGTTTCCGGATCTGTAGGCAATGTATAGCCTTGATCCAGCCAGGTATTAATACGATCAGGTTCTGTCCCGGGAGCATACGACCAGGGAGTAATGGGGTCGTAAGCTAAAACGGAACCCAGTACACTTATGGTCCTGCCTTCTGAAACCGTATTTGACACGGTATTCTCCACTGAGGTAGTTACACCTACAGTAATCCAGTCTTTGAACTTATAATCTGCGTTTATCTGACCTGTCAGACGTTTATAGATATCTTTCTGACCTGTAACTATACCGTCGTTGTCAATAGAAGTCAAAGATACATAAAGATTGCCTCTGTCGTTACCTCCCTGAAAACCTAAGGCATGGCGTGGCATTGCACTTTTTTCAAACATTAATTTTCCCCAGTTTGTATCAGTAACACCATCATATAAAAAATCTTCAGGTTGACAAGCTCCTGATAAAACCTGATAATCCATCCATTGCTCGGCATTCATCATATCGGGATAATTAGCAATCGATTGGGTAGTATACTGAAAGTTGTAGAAAACTTTACCCTGTCCTCCACCCGATTTTGTTGTTACCAGAATAACACCATTACCTGCTTCAATACCATATATAGCTGCCGAAGCTCCGTCCTTTAATACTTCAATCGACTCGATGTTTTCAGGATCAAGATAGTCCATATTAGGAACCTTTAAACCATCAACTATTATTAAAGGATCAGTTTTTGAGTTTGATGAGTAGCCCCGGATCTGAATAGAAGCAGAAGAACCGGGAGCTCCAGATTGATTAACAATCTGTACGCCTGCTGCTTTCCCCTGTAAGGCATGGGCTGCGTCGGTAATTGTAAGGTTTTGTAAGTCCTGGCTTTTTACAGAAGCAATTGATCCGGTTATGTCTCTTTTTCTTGTAACACCATAACCTACAACGATAACTTCATCCAGGCTCTCTACTGACGGTTGTAATGAAATGTCAATTCTTGGCCTCCCATCTACCGGGACTTTCATTTCATTATACCCTATAAAGGTAAAAACAAGAACTGCGTCTCTGCCAGGAATATTTAGGATATATTCTCCCTTGCTCCCTGAGATGGTTCCGGTTGTTGTACCCTCTACACTGATATTTACACCGGGCATCGGATTGTTGTTTTCATCCAGAATGGTACCGGTTACAGTTAACTGCTGTTGTATATCAGCAGATGTTGGCTCAGCTCCATTGATCTGCACAGAACTGATAAGAAGAGTAATCACTACTAATTTTGTTATTAGTAAGACTTTCTTTACTTTCCTGCACTGCAGAAAAATAACAAGGATCG
>DAINPM010000053.1:0-10498 GCA_036743455.1 Bacteroidales bacterium
TAAGAAGCTTATTATAATCAAAACCAAAGGTAAAAATAATATAATTGATAGAACTCTATTCAGTTTTGACTCATATTAGTTTCATGCGTTTATTTTATCCGCTTTTGCATAAAGTTAATGACGGGCGCGAGTGGCAGGTTTAATTGACTTTGCCTGCTCCTTATGGTCCGGGGAGTAGGTTTTCCGGTGCTTGATCCGTTTTCAGAGTCCGTGTTTGCTCAGGGGTTCATATTATTTGATTTATTCCTTAAATGGTGGGATGGAACTTACATTCATAAATTGAACAATCATTTCCTTTTGTCAGTTGCTGCTCATGTAAGTTTCAGGGCAGCTTTTGGATTTAAAGTGAAGAACTCATAAAAAAATGATGTAAGTTTGTAGGTCATAACACAGAGCCGGGATGATCAGACTGAGCAACTTTAAACATTTTTTCCCCATTTTCATTCTGTTTAGCCTGATAGGAGGGTGTGCAAAAGTTGGTTCTCCTTCGGGTGGCCCGCTGGATCAGACTCCTCCGGAAGTAGTGGAAAGTATGCCACCCTCCGGTATCACAAATTTTACAGATAAAAAGATCATTATCACTTTCAATGAATTTATCCAGCTGAATGAGATAACCCAGAAATTCATGGTATCGCCACCTATGGATAATCTGCCGGAACTAAGACTCAAGGGGAAAAACCTTGAAATAACTTATGAAGATGATCTGAGAGAAAATACTACCTATACTTTTTATTTTCAGGATGCCATCAGAGACCTTAATGAGGGTAATCCAATAGATAATTTTTCTTTTGTATTTTCAACAGGTCCTGCACTCGATTCCCTCACTGTTACAGGGAATGTACTGAATGCTTATGATCTTAATCCACCTGAGGATGTAATGGCAATGCTTTACAGTGACCTTTCTGATTCTGCTTTTATTAAAAAAATACCCGATTATATTTCAAGGGTAGATGAGAACGGATATTTCAGAATTGATAATATCAGAGAGGGATCTTACAGGATATATGCTCTTAAGGATATGGATAACAGTAAGAATTATAACCTTCCCGATGAAGAAATAGCTTTTCTTGACACTGTCCTTAATGTCAATGTTACAAACAATTATATGCCGCTATTCTCAGGGGAACAAGCTGTATCAATATCCGGAGAAGAAGCTGATACCATAATCCCCACCGGAGATCATAAACTAATCCTTTTCAAACCCTTTATTAAGAATTATTATCTGACATCTTCTTTACGTAATGAAGCTTATAAACTGAGCTATACTCTGTCTGTGCCTCCTGATACCATCGGCTTCAGTTTTTCTCTGCCCGGAGCGGATGAAGATTCTTATTTCATTGAGAAAAGCAGAAAAAAAGACACCCTGGTGGTATGGCTGAAAGACAGTACAATATACTCACAACCAATTATTAACACAGTGATCCGCTATCCTTTTTCTGATACCTCAGGAGTTGTTATACAACGAGAAGATACAGTTAAGCTCAGATACATATCTCCAAGGGCAGTAAGGGGAAAACAAACGCCGGCCCCGTACAGGTTTACATCCTCAGTATCAGGTGGGACGGTTATTCCGGGAGAGGATATCATCTTTTCATCTCCTACACCTTTCAGAGAACCGGATACTACAAAAATCAGACTTTTTCATCTGAAAGATGAGGGTCAGATCAATCTGCCTTATATAATGAAAAAAGATACTCTCAATTCGTGCCGCATATATTTTAATGCAGACATGCTACCAGGCGAGGAATATCTGTTTATTGCATTTAATGAAGCCTTCGGAGATATATACGGGGCTAAATCCGATTCTGCAGGTATAAAAATACGGGTTAGGGAGAATTCAAGCTTCGGGAAGCTAATTGTCAACGTTCAGAATCATGTAGGTAAAAGAATCATTCAGTTATTATCTTCAGATGAGACAATAGCAAGAGAAGTTAAAATGGATGAAGACGGTAAAGCAGAATTTCCTTTATTAAATAAGGGTTTGTACAGGATGAGGATAATATATGATCTTAACGGTGACGGGGAATGGACAACAGGTGATTACAGTGCCCGGAGACAACCGGAGCCTGTTTCATTTATGCCACGTGAAATTGAGGTGATGGAAAACTGGGAAAATGAGCTTTACTGGGATGTAGCTCCAAAAAATGTAAAAAAATTCAGGGTTGAAAGACCTGTCAGTACAGGCAGAAGGTGATAACTAAAATATCTTATACTTATGAACGAAATAGTAGCCGGTATAGATGTTGGAGGGACAAATACCCTTTTGGGTCTTGTTGATGAACAAGGTAAAATCCTTGCCGACGAAACAATTATTACAACTGACTATCCGGAAGTGACAGATTTTATTAAGGCATTAGCCGTTTCGATAAACAAAATGCTGGATGCCCATAAAAATATGACACTTATTGGGATAGGGATTGGAGCTCCGAATGCCAATTTTTATAAAGGGACTATTGAACTGGCTGCTAATCTTACGTGGAAAGGGCTTATCCCCTTTGCAGATATGGTGAGAAAGGAAATTGATGTTCCTGTTCTAATGACAAATGATGCTAATGCGGCTGCTATGGGAGAAATGATTTTTGGAGGAGCCAGGGGAATGAAAAATTTCATTGTTCTCACATTAGGCACAGGCCTTGGAAGCGGGATAGTAATAAATGGGCAGATGCTCTATGGTCATACAGGATTTGCAGGAGAACTGGGACATTCTGTAATTGTTCCGGAAGGAAGGGATTGCGGTTGCGGAAGAAAAGGTTGTCTTGAGACTTACGCCTCGGCAACAGGGCTTGTAAGAACAGTTCTTTATTTATTGAGTGAGAAAAGGGGAAACAGTATCCTCCGGGATATTGTTCCGGGTGAGCTTACTTCAAAGATGGTTGCAGAGGCTGCTGCAAATAATGATTTGCTGGCACTGGAAGCTATGGATTATACCGCGGATAAACTGGCATCGGGCATAGTGAACGCAATAGCTTTTTCAAGCCCTGAGGCCGTTTTCCTTTTTGGCGGACTGGCTAATGCAGGAGATATGCTACTTGAGCCTGTCAGAAAATATGTTGATATGAAGGTACTTCCCGTTTTTAAAAATACATTCAGGATAGAACTATCATCTATCCCGGAAAATAACGCTGCCATATTGGGGGCTTCTGCTCTTGTATGGAACGAACGTTCACTATAAGAGGATCTCCGTTACAAAAAAATAGTTACCTTTAATTCACTAATTAAAAAAATGTCATATGAACCTGAACGATTCAAAGTACAGCAAGTTTGCCCTTGTCAGGGAAATGATGGAGACCCCCGGTATAATAAGGTCTTTTGACCCTTCCGTCTCCTCCCGTTTTGTGGAAAAAGTAAAATCACACAAAGGACTCTTTCTTACAGGAGAGGGAAGCAGTCGTCTTTTCCCCGCAAAGAGGACAATCACGGCTACCCTGAAAAAAGAATTTATCTTACCCGTTATAACTGAGGGTTGTACCCAGGCACGAGACTATAACCTGAATGATTATACAGTGTTTACAGCATCAAATTCCGGACAGACAAAAGAAGTAATCAGACTGGTAAAAGTGCTGAAAGATAAAGGTCATGATGCCATCTTCGGACTCACTGCAAACAAGAATACAAAACTTGAAGAATTCGCGAACGATACACATGTTCTTTCCTGTGGAAAAGAAGATGCAGTGGCTGCTACCAAGTCGGTTATTGAACAGGGATTGTTTTATGATTCCCTTATGAGGAATCTGAGGGGAGAAAAGATGGATGGTCTGGAAGAACTGGCCGGGAAGAGTGAAGAAGTACTTACTGCTGGAATAGGTAAAGACATTATTGATATAATAAAAAATGCCGGAGTGGTTTATTTCGCCGGCAGAGACAACGGAGTTGCGGCAGAACTTGCACTTAAGACCAATGAGATTACACGCAAAAAATCAGATTTTCTTGAAGGAACATATGCTTTACATGGTATTGAGGAAGTGATGAACAAGGATGAAGTTTTGATATGGGTTGATCCTTTTGATGTAGATCAGGATAAATTCAATGAATGTATTCTCCAGAATGCTGGGGTCAGGATTATAGCAATATCTTCTCACCAGACAATGTTCCCGACAATAATTATACCGGAGAGTACTCAGTATTCTGAATATTTACAGCTTGAGGCAGGATGGAATGTTCTTGTCGAAACAGGTATCGCTCTCGGAATAGATCTGGACCATCCTGCAAGAGCAAGAAAAGTAGGCAATGAATATGTCCCGGAATAAAATTATATGACAGTTGTACAGACGGGTTTCATTCTATATTAATTATTTCAATGGAAGAGAACCTGTTTGCCGCATATAAAGATGAAGTGAAATTATTTTCTTCCGGACTCATTTTACAGAACCAACAGTTTTGGGTACTGAATAGCTCGTATCGACCCGGATAGAACTTGATTAATAATATATCTTTGTTGATTATGGCAAATTTTAACGAAATACTGAACCATATACTCGGCATTATCTTTATTATAATAATCTTTGCCCTTGCTTATGCCTATCTTAAACCACATCAGCTCCACAAGAGAAGACTGGTTTCAACACTTCTGCTCAAAATAAGCTATCTTTTATACCTGCTGGTCCTTCTTATCATTGTTTATTTGTCAGCTCTTGTGAAAGGAGGACTGGAACAGGTGTTCTTTGGAGTAGAGTTTTTTGCATTTCTTATCGTACTCTTTGTTCCTACCATTGGCATATTCGCCAGAAAACTGGGGCATTTCAGTAAAAAACGCGAAGAGTATAACTATTTTTTTACTATTGCCAATATAATCTCACTACTGGCAGTTCTTGTAATGTATTTCGTCTGATAATATATTAATTATCAGATATATATAAAAAGATAATTGTTATTAGTAGTTTATTGTTCTTCAAATATTAAATTTGTAAGTGTTAACTATAAAACCAGAATCTATGATTAAGGAACGTCTAATCGGATACATCGAACAGAGTATAAAGCAGAACTGGGATATAGAAGCTTTATCAAACTACAGGGAAAAAGGATACACCTATAAAGAAATAGCCGGAATGATACTGAAGTATCATATTTTCTTCAAAGAAGCCGGTTTTGTTCCGGGTGATAAAATTGCCCTTGTGGGAAGAAATTCAGCCAACTGGTGTGTGGTTTATCTTGCTACAGTAACTTACGGGGCTGTTATAGTGCCAATTCTTCCCGACTTTAAGCCTGAAGATCTGGTAAATCTTATAAATCATTCCGACTCGAAACTTCTTTTTGCCGATGATAAGATATATGAGACAATAGACAGCAGCAAGATTCTGGCAATAACGGGAGTTATCTCTCTGGAAGAATTTTCAATGTTATCATCCACTAACGACAAGGTTAAAAAAGCATATCAGGAACTGAATGGTAAATTCATGAATATCTATCCTGAAGTCAGGAAAGAAGATGTCAAATTTTCTGATATCTCGAATGAAGAACTGGCTGTTATAAGTTATACAGGAGGAACTACCGGATTCTCGAAAGGAGTTATGATACCTCACCGCAGCCTGGCTGCCAATGTAAGGTTTGCACAGACTCACATGCCTCTCAAACCGGGCGATCCTCTTGTGTCATTTCTGCCTCTGGCCCATACCTATGGCTGTGCTTTTGAGTTTCTTTTCCCTTTTACATTCGGATGCCATATTACTATATTGTCAAAAACACCTTCTCCGCAGATCATCCTTCAGGCTTTTAAAGAAATAAAACCCAGACTTATCTTATCAGTTCCTCTGGTAATAGAAAAAATATTCAAGAAACAGGTTCTTCCTGTCATCAGAAAAAGCCACATGAGAGTTATACTGGCAATACCCGGACTCAATAAGATCATTCATAATAAGATAAAAGCGAAGCTTACCGAATCTTTCGGAGGTCGTTTTCACGAGCTTGTTATTGGAGGAGCTGCTTTTAATCCGGAAGCTGAAAGGTTTTTCAGAAAGATAGGATTCCGTTTTACCGTTGGTTATGGTATGACCGAATGCGGACCTCTTATCAGCTACACATCCTGGGATACCACTAAACTGGGAGCATCAGGGAAGGCAGTTGATACCCTCGAAGTAACAATTGATTCAGATGATCCTCACAAAAATATTGGTGAAATTATCCTGAGAGGGGATAATGTAATGCTTGGTTATTACAAGAATGAAAAAGCAACAAAGGAAATAATAGATGATGAAGGATGGATGCATACAGGCGACCTGGGACTTATAGATAAAGAAGGAAATATCTTCATTAAAGGAAGAAGTAAAGTGATGATCCTCGGACCTTCAGGGAAAAATATCTTCCCGGAAGAAATAGAAGCAGTTATAAATAATATGGAATATGTTGCCGAATCATTGGTGATAATGGAAGATAACAGGCTAGTAGGACTTGTATATCCCGATTATGAGGCCCTGAAAAAAGATAACATACCTGATGACCAACTGTCAGCTTTACTGGAAAAGATAAGAAAATCAGTTAATGACCGCGTCCCGGATTATATGGCAGTAAGTAAATTCCGGATACAATCTGAGGAATTTGCCAAGACACCAAAGAGAAGTATCAGGAGATTCTTATATACTAAAGACTGATTTTCTGACAGCCAGTAGTGATTTTTATTTTACTGCTCAGGGAAATATGTGATCAGGCCGGAAAGCTGTTTAAAATTCAATAAGAGATTTTCTTTTCACTACGCCTGATTGCACTCTGTCCGCACTAAGAATTAATATCTATGTAACTCACATGAAATTATATGCTGTCATAGTTGCCGCGGGGAGTGGAACAAGAATGGGGACTGATATTCCGAAACAGTTTCTGGAATTAGCCGGGAAACCCGTGTTGATGCATACAATAGAACGATTCCTGACCTTCAGCAATTCAATTCATATCATAACTGTTCTGCCAGGTGAATATTTGGAATTCTGGGATCAGCTAAAAAAGAAATATACCTTTACTCTGCCTCATATCATTGTCAGAGGAGGTGAAACACGGTTCATATCAGTCAGGAATGGCCTGGAATATGTTGATGATGATGCCCTTGTTGCAGTCCACGACGCAGTCAGGCCACTGGTAAGTATTGGAACCATAAAGAGATGTTTTGAGACTGCCGGAGAGTATGGTAATGCTATCCCCGTTATTTCCCCTTCAGATACTCTCAGAATAGTGAATGAAGAAAATAGCAAACCTGTTGACCGCTTGCTGGTGAAACAGATACAGACACCGCAGGTTTTCCATAGCAGGTTATTAAAAAAGGCTTATTGCCAGAGCTATCTTCCGGAATTCACAGATGATGCAACAGTTCTTGAAAAAACAGGTGAGAAAATCCGTCTTGTCGATGGCAACAGGGAAAATATCAAAATAACCAATCCGGAAGATCTTATCATCGCACAACATCTCCTGCCTTCGATTTCATGATTTTTTCCCAATCGTTGATGAGGAGAACAGACATAAGGCCATGCTGCATTTATGATATTTTGTATCTTGCGTGAAATAAAAATACCAAACCATGAAAAAAAGTATTCCGGCTTTATTGCTAATCGTTTTTCTTTTTACAGGATGTGCAGAATTGGTAAAAATACTTGAAACAGCAGGTCCGGCTACTCTTACGGAAGCTGAAGTTGTCAGGGCTTTGAAAGAAGCTCTTACTGTGGGAGCTGAGAATTCAGCCCGGAAACTAGCGGCTGAAAACGGTTATTATGGTGACGAACTGGTAAAAATTCTACTTCCTGATGAAGCAAAGATCATTGTTGATAATATCTCAAGGATACCGGGTGGAGAAGCCCTGGTGGAAGATGTAATTCTGAGAATAAACCGTGCTGCCGAGGATGCTGCAAAAGAGATTGCTCCGATATTTATCAGCAGTGTTAGACAAATGACTATCAACGATGCTTTTAATATCCTAAACGGATCAGATAATGCAGCCACGGAATATCTGCGAAGAACAACCTATAATGAATTATATAATCTCTATAAACCGAAAATACAGGCATCCACTGAAAAAGACATAGTTGGTAATGTGTCTCTGAAAGACTCCTGGGAATCACTCACCGGAAAATGGAACAGTATAGCCAATACAATTGCAGGAAGGCTGGCAAATCTTGAACCGGTGAATACTGATCTTGACGATTATCTTACAGATAAAGCTCTTTCCGGTGTCTTTTTAAAGGTTGAAGGGGAGGAGCAAAAAATACGAAATGAAGTATCTGCGCGTGTAACACCTCTTCTTCAGAAAGTCTTCGGATCACTGGACAATAAAACTGCGTACTGAAAGGTTTAACTATATGACAGGTATGCCTGAGACAACCATTATTAAATACAGGGGACTTGAAGTAAGGGTATCCGATCATGCTCATGACGGGATACTGGGTATTCTCAACCGTGCTGTTCAGGGTTCTGAAGGAGGGATGCGGTTCCAGCTTCAGAATATTGAAGAGCGGATAAAAGAATACGGGAACCGGATCAGGTTTGTATCTCTTTATAAAAACAATAAGATAACAGGTACTGTAGGTGCATGTTTCCGTGTATCAGGCCGGGGGGCCTTGTGTTATCCCACAACACATATACGATATCTGGCTTTTCAGTCGGTTTATCAGTCTGATATGAACCGGAAAGGAGAGAAGAAGGATTATATTCATCATGAACACGATGATTCTTTTAAACAGAGAACCCTCGAAATATTTAGTAAACCTTATCTGCTCGATCTGCCGGAAGTGTTTGAAACGGGAAAACATATAATGTATGCTTTTATAGAGAGCATGAATGAACGTTCCAAAAACCTTGTTCATAAGGCTGGCTATGAATATATCCGGTCTTTTCTTACTCTTGCCTTCAGCCGCTTTAACCCCAAACCCGATAAGAGAGTGTCAAAACTTTCAGAGGAAGAAAAACCTGTGATGAAGAAACTGTTGAGTGATTTTTACAGGGACTATTCTTTTTTCACGGCAGAACATGCTTTTGACAAAAACAGATATTACGTCATGAGAGAAGGTAATGAAATAATCGCAGGGGTGTGTGCTATTCCTTCAGCTTATAAAATATACAATATACCGGGTGTATGGGGGTGGGTAATGATGAAAGTGCTTCCCGGAACTCCCTTTTTCAGAAGGTTGTTCAGTCCGGAAGAATTCAGATACCTTGTTTTTGATGCCATCTATTGCAGAAAAGGAAAAGAAAAAGTCCTGGCCGGTCTCTTTGAGACAGCCTGTGCCATGGAAGGTTTTAATACAGGACTTACATGGCTTGATGACAGAAGTACTCTTTACGATAAGATACGTACTGTAGTTAAAATGGGAGCTCTTAACAGGATGCTTAATGCAAAGCCCGGCCTTGTTTATTCAAAATTCATCAACCTGTCTGATGAAGAAAAAGACCGTTTCTATGATGTTCCCGCCTATATATCAGGATTTGATTTTTCCTGATACCTTGACGTTAAATGAGCCTCTCCTGGATTTTTTGTTTTTCAATTTGATTGACTAATCTAATTTACTATTAAAATGCCATATGTCAAAAGATAGAAATTAAATGTTATTTTTGCAGAACAAAACGGGACGTTAGTTCAGTTGGTTCAGAACGCTTGCTTGACAGGCAAGAGGTCACTGGTTCGAATCCAGTACGCCCCACAAAAAACTAGATTTGTTTGTCCTGTTAGTTCCTTCCGGACGTGACATATTAAATGTCATTAACAATATCTGAAACCAGATTCTCTGATCCTTCAATTTTTATATCCGGGTATGTTTTATTATATTTATTAGCCTTGATATATAACAGATTTAATAAATATAAAATTGGAGGTAACACATGAATGAAGAAAATGCAGTTAATTATATCGATAAAATTGTTGATTTTGGAATAGAATATGGTCCAAAACTTCTTGGGGCAATATTGGTACTTGTCCTGGGGCTTTGGATAATCAAATTGATCACACGATGGGTCGGGAAATCTTTATTAAAATCCAAAATAGATCCTTCTCTAGCACCTTTTCTGAAGAGTCTTACAAATATTCTGCTAAAAGTTATGCTCATCATTTCTGTTATGGGAATGATCGGTATTCAGATGACATCCTTTATTGCCGTTCTGGGTGCTGCCGGTCTGGCAATAGGTATGGCCTTGTCAGGCACACTTCAGAATTTTGCCGGAGGGGTGATGATCCTTATTTTTAAACCATTTAAGGTAGGAGATTTTATCGAAGCTGAAGGCTATATGGGAACTGTAATATCAATCAGTATTTTTACGACAATTTTAAATACACCGGATAAAAAACGAATTATTATTCCCAATGCTTCTCTTGCAAATAATTCTCTGACAAATTATTCAGCTGAACCACAGCGCCGTGTTGACTGGACATTCGGGATAGCTTACGGGGATGATGTTGAGAATTTCAGGAAGGCCATTAATAAGTTTTTGGATGAGGATGAAAGGATTCTGAAAGAACCGGAGAGATTTATTGGTCTTTCAGAGCTTGCAGACAGTTCAGTAAATTTTGCCGTAAGAGCCTGGGTTAACAGTG
>DAINPM010000053.1:10598-16396 GCA_036743455.1 Bacteroidales bacterium
GGTCGAATTCTTCAAGGCCTGTGATACCGTGCAGATGGTTAACAGAGACCCAGGGCAGCCAGCTCCGGTGAGAACCGTTACCCCTGTTTCTCCCCATGCTCCAGTTTTCCTGTTGCCAGCCTGGTCCGAGAAGGTCATACGTACGTCCGGGAATAGCGAGCATTGCCTTTGTATTCAATAAAAGTATCCTTGCAACGTCAAGGTAGTGCTCATCACCGGTATACCTGTACATCTTGGCATAAGCAGGAACAGACCAGGCCATATATTGGTCCACACCTGATCCACGGGCTGTAATACCGTTGACTCCTGTTGTAGGCACACCCGGTTTCCATGCAAGGGAAGCAGGATCAGCATCCACAGGCATTGGTACATTCCATATCCATATCCAGCTCTCCGCAAAATTGGCAGCTGCCTTTGCTCTTTCAAGCCATTTGTCATCTTTTGTATTTTCATAAAGGGACAGATACCCTTCCAGAGCGAGCATACCGGCTTCCTTATCAGTCATATTGGGATTATCGGTTGTACCGCCGATGAAAATATCCCTGCTGCCATAAGTATTCCATATATATTCAGCAGCACGGATGGCACTTTCGATATATTTTTGCCGGCCAGTCTCTTCGCTCAGCCTTACCAGCATAGGTACCGGAATACAACTGGTTGTCCCTGATTCTTGCAGGGGAGTGCCCAGACCTGCATACCAGGCTCTTGGGAAAGACCCGTCGGCTCCTTGCTGAGTGATCAGCCAGTCACCGAACTGCTGGCACCATTCCATCCATTCGGGATGTTCACGACCCGATTCTCTCTCGCGGCGGATTACATCTATCAGTATACGGATGCCTTCCGATGGCTCTCTTATTGTAACTGCTCCTTCCGACTGGCTGTCCGGTTTGCCGGTCAACAGATTGAACCCGGTACCGGCAGGAGGCGCCATTGGTACCAGATGTACGAAACTGTTTATTATCTTCAGACCCAGTTCCCTCATTCTCTGGCCCCGGGAACCCTGATCGCGGTCTCCTTCAATCAGTAATTGATCGGCCGATTCGATACCTTTTGAAACGAATCCCATCAATATTTTTGTCCAGCGTGCCAGCTCGTATGCTTCCGGATCAAACTTAACCCCCAGGGTACGGGCCAGAGCCTGCATTTTTACCAGTTCTTCAGGAGTAGGAACTGAACGCCCTGTATCACCTAATATAGGACGGGTCTGAGTCGACTGGTTGGACTGATGAGGTGGTCTTGGTGGTTCCGGTCTGACCGGCATTCCTGCCGGCCGGGGCATGGTCGATCTGCGATAAGAGCCCGGGTTACCGGTAACAGCATCATACAGGAATCCGACACCTGCCATATCACCCACAACAAGTACATGGTCTGCCAGATGATCGATCATTGCAGTCCGGGCGACTTCTATATCTATGGGTGTTACCTGTGGCTTAAGGCTTTCCCAGGCCCAGCGCCAGGCATCACGCACAAGTGAGTTAAAAGATTCTCCATGGCTGATGCGAAAACCTACCTGGTAATTTTGGACAAATCCATCTTTTACAGGATGATAACGTCGTCTTACTACCTGGGTCGGAGTTGCTGTATTTCCACCAAAGCCAAACCCTCCGCTAAATTCATTTATGGTACCCGGAATCCAGAACCCAAATTCTACACCTCCTTCCGGAGTCTCTCTGGCGCCGACTGCCCCGAACTGAATTCGTTCATCAATCACGGGAGTGGTGGCCTGAGCAGTAGTTTCTTCCATCGTTGTGGCACCATCAGGAGCGAGATCTAATACTGCAGCCCAGTTTCCGTTCTTAAATGATAGACCAAACAGTGGTGCGGAAATATAATCCTCCCGGATAGAAAAGCATTTTGCATCGTAAGCCAGTGTGCCTCCGGGGGAGGTCTCTCCGTCGTAAGTGGGATCGCCGTAGAGCACATCAGGAGAAAAATAACTTATATCCTCCCATTTAATATCCGGCGTGGTTGAAAACCGGATAGCTGAAAGAAATCCGGCATTCTCTTCACTTCCTGTAACTGACACTTTTCTTTTGAGCGACAATACATCACCTGAAATGCTCCAGTTATCTTCAACTTCAAACTCTGCTCCGTTAGTCCCGGTTAAATGTGCAACTGCTGTCAGTGCACCACCCTTTTTCTTAACTGACTGATAACCAGCAGTAATATGGGTTACATTCTCTTCGCTTTCGAAAATTTCAATTTGTGCAGGTTTCTGGTTTATTAGTACAGGAATAGTGTTACCTCTTATCTCAATGCCCCATGATCCGCTGGTATCGGGGACGAAAGACACATTTGACCCTGACTGCAGATCACCCAGACTTACTTTTTTCTGGCTGCATGAGACGAGAAGGATCATTACCAGGCCTGATATTACAAAATACACTGATCTTTTCATTTTTGAAACAGTTTAATGATATCTAAAAATACTTATATATTTTAAATTTTATTACCTCATTTTTCCACCGCACGGCCCGGTCCGTAATCTGGTTCCCATCCGGTTGACAATTCATCAGACCGGTTGACAATAACAGCCTGTATCTCCTGTATCCAGCCCGACCTGATAACAAAAAACTCAGCTACAAGCCTGTTATGGGTAGTTGCCTGGCTTCTGCTTTTCAAGCCTGCCTTTCTGTCTGAGTAGTATTGAATATGAGTATTTATAACATAACAATTATATATAGTTAATTATCCATAAAGGATTCATTTCTCATATTGTTATTGTACAAAAATAATAATGTGCACACACAATCTTAACTAATAGTCAGATTCTTCGGATCTTTATCTCGTTAATTTAACTAATAATTAATTGGTAGAAAAAATAAACCTGACAGCGGTTTTTTCAGAACTTTTTTCGATGAGAAAAACATCATGTTGTTATACTTCTGTAAGAATTGGATCTTTTTTTGCGTCAATGTCAACAGTTGTTCAGATACTGGGTCCCCGCATCCGGCATATACGGTATCATTCCTGATCACAGGCAGGAGGTCATTGTCAGTAGCCCCGCTTTTGTTTCCTGGGGTTTTGTCACAACAGACAATCCCCCGGGTAGTACAAACTGTTCACTATAACAGTCATTAAGGTATAGATCGGCATTCTCCTCAATTACGTACATTGTGGCATCGGGCAGCTTCGATCTGTCCGTGGTTTCAAGAAAATCGTCCTGATTGCAGGATAAGGTACAGATTTACTTTCACATATACTTTTTTAATCATGGTTGTTTGTGAACCCCACATGATTAAATATCCAATGTTATAATAATCAGTTATATGTGGGTTCTCCCGCTAAGCGCGACGGGCTGTCATACCATTAAAACAAAGTTCAATATGACAATCTTTTATAGTAAATAGGTTAAGTTCTTGTAGTAATTTTCAGTATTTTTGTATATCATTATAAAAAGCGGACAGTTTATTGTAAGTACTTCAAGTATAGCAAATCAGTATGCATTTGAAAAACATTATACATTATCGTGCTAACACTTGATATTCCGGGTCGTAAACCTTTCAAGGCAGAACATCTTGTTCTTGATTATAACGGGACTCTGGCAGTTGATGGCTGTATTATACAGGGTGTTGCGGATAGGCTGAAAAAGTTAAGTTCTGTTATCCGGGTACATGTTCTGACAGCTGATACATTTGGAACAGCAGAAAAGGAGCTAAGGGGAATTCCTGTTATTCTTCAGGTTATAGAGAAAGAGAATCAGGCCAGTCAGAAGCTGAACTATGTTACTGATCTCGGTCCTGATAAGGTTATATCCATAGGAAATGGGAGAAATGATATTCTTATGCTTAAAGGATCAGCACTTAGTATTGGTGTAATACAGGCAGAAGGTGCATACTCGCAGATCATAAACAATGTACAAATAATATGCACCAGTATCATTGATGCCTTATCCCTGTTAACCAATGAGAACAGGTTAATTGCAACACTGAGGAATTAAAACTGACTCTCGTCTCTGTCATAGCTTTATGCGAAGGCGGATTAAATAATTTCCTTTTTTTAAGTTAATAAGCCTGAGGGGTTAGACAGACAGAGAGCGCATATCGTTGTCATACTGCCTGTTAAGCCCCTTTTAGGAAGTTTAGGGCTTGGACATACATGGAGTTTTGCACGGCAAAAAGTTCCGGGAATAATAATATCAAATTTTATTTTGGGTGTTTTTTATACAAAACAGAATGTTAGGTATAAACAGGCGAATAAACAAAAAACCTGCAACAGATCCTCAATGTTCTGTTGCAGGTTTATGATTATTAAGTTATTATTCTTCCTTTAAAAGAAAGTATAATCTACAACTGGTATCCGTTGTGATATTCTCTGTGGAAATGAACTTCAGCTTCAGGATCGTTGATGAAGTACTGAACTTCCGGTGACCAGTAAACAGGTCTGGCAAGTTCAATAGCTATGTTACCAAGGATACAGGCTGTGCATGTTCTCATTCCAACTTCTACGGGAGCAACGGGATCGCGACGTGTTTTAACTGCATGAATGAAGTTTTCGACATGCGATGAGCTTCTTTCATAGAGTCCCGGATCGGGTTTTTCACCTGCCGGAGGCAGAAGTGATGGGTCGGAAGCATCTATCTGTCCTCTGGATACGCTTATCCAGCCGTCAGATCCCCAGAATTTTATTCCGAGAGTCTTTTTATCATCATAAGGCTGGTTGATCATTTCTATTCCGTTGTCATAGACATAGGTCAGGTATTGTGTATCCTGGTATCCCGGAGGGATGATTTTCACCGGACCACTGTGGTCTTTACCAAGTCCCCACTGACCGATATCGAAGTTATGAGCACCCCAGTCGCAGGTATATCCGCCACCGGTCTCTTTGTAATAACGCCATGCACCCCAGTAAGTTTCATTCTTAACAGGTCTGAGTGAGATGGGCGGATTGAGCCTTTCGTTGTAGTGTATATACGGAAGCGGGCCAATCCATGTTCTCCAGTCAAGATCTTTTGGAACAGGTTGTTCTGGCAGGTCATAGGGATCGGGACCCGGGCCTACGTAAGCCCATACTTTTTCAAGTTTACCGATAGCTTCTCTGTGGACCATATTGACAGCGTGTTGATAGTTGCTGTCAGATCTCTGCTGGCTTCCTGTGGCAAAAATAACATTGTTCTTTCTCACTTCTTCTGCAACCTTTATACCTTCTTTTATAGTGAAAGTAATAGGTTTTTCCTGATAGATATCCTTACCGGCCCTGCAGGCGGCAATAGCTATCATGGCATGCCAGTGGTCGGGAGTTGCAATAACAACGGCATCAACATCGTTGCGGTCAAGTACTTTCCTGTAATCGGAATAAGTAGTGACAGAAGCTTTTTTGTTGTTAGCTTTTGCATATTCCTTAACCCTTTGTTCAAATCTCTCTCTTTTAATGCCGTAGAGATCAGCACCGGCAACAACATCAACTCCGGGAATACGGCTCATACCGTTCAACAGGTTCATTGCCTGCTGGCCCAGTCCAATGAACCCCAGTCTTACTGTGTCGTTAGGACCCGGCCTGAATCCCTGTAAAATAGGCATCAGCGCCAATCCTGTGGCACCAACAGCTGAATGGTGAATGAATCTACGTCTCGAAATGTTTTTCATATCGTTAAGTTTAATTTGGTATATAAGTTATCCCTGAAATAATAATCTCATTATGATCGTGCAGATAATGATAAAAACCAAAAATAATAATCTTTTTGAAGGATTCCCTGCATTTTATAAAACTATTTTCTCAATAATGACAATAATAAGGATTTTTTAACATAAAAAAAATTAAAACCATAGTTTGAAACTCAATAATATAGCCTGACAGTA
>DAINPM010000054.1:0-1741 GCA_036743455.1 Bacteroidales bacterium
CTTTGGAGGTCGCCGTCCCAATACCCTGCCCCTGGTCTACGAATCATTCGACTGGAATCATGGAGTTTTTATAGGATCAATTGCAGGCTCGGAGGTTACAGCTGCTGCAATAGGGCTCAAAGCAGGAGTTAGAAGAGATCCTTTTGCCATGCTTCCTTTCTGTGGATATCATATGGGAGATTATTTTAAACACTGGATAAAAATTGGCAAGGATGCGCCGGATAAAACCAAACTCCCAAAAATATTTAACGTTAACTGGTTCAGGAAAGACGCTGAAGGAAAATACCTCTGGCCTGGTTATGGCGAAAATATAAGAGTCCTTGAATGGATATTTGACAGAACCGAAAACGCTGATGTAGCCAAAAAAACACCTATTGGATATTTACCTAAAGAGGATGCTATTGATATTCAGGGCCTGGAAGAAATAAAAAATAATCTCAGTGAACTAATAAAAGTTGACAAAAGCGAATGGCTGACTGAACTGGAACTGGTAAAAACCCATTATAAAGTGTTCGGAAATAAACTGCCTTCTGAACTGTCGCAACAGCTGGAAGAATTGTGTACCCGGCTGAATGATCTATAAATATTTTTTAAGGGAAAACCCGGGGCTGACTTTCCTGGAAAAATATTCAGGGTCAGCCCTATTTTTTATTTAGTATCATAATATCCCTTGCCGACTGAACAAACAGGAAGATTTTAAAAATATACTGTCTTGCTTTGTTATCAGTTCTTCTTCTACAATTTTATAATTTAAATTTTTCTGCTATTTTACTTTAGTATATATTCAATTTGTATTGGTTTTTAATGATTATTTTATCTTTGCATACTATTTTATTTTAAAATGATTGTTTTTACTTATATAATTCTTATTGTAACAGCCTATATTCTGGGATCTATTCCTTCAGCCGTGTGGGCCGGCAGATTTTTTCACGGAGTGGATGTAAGAGAACATGGAAGCGGTAATGCAGGAACAACAAATGTCATAAGAGTCCTTGGCTGGAAGACGGGTATCCCTGTATTGATTATAGACATGATTAAAGGCTGGGCAGCTACTATGCTTCCGGCTTTATTTAATATCGCAGAACCGGAAAGCACAAATATCATTGTTTTTCAGATCATTGCAGGTCTCGCCGCAATTACAGGTCATATCTTTCCTGTCTTTGCCGGTTTCAGAGGAGGTAAAGGTGTAGCAACTATGTTTGGAGTGCTCATCGGTATTCACCCTCTTCTCACTATTGCCTGCTTCGGAGTTTTCTTAGTGGTATTCGCTGCTACCGGCATTGTTTCCGTGTCTTCTATGAGCGCAGGAATAGCTTTCCCCATTCTTCTATTATCCGTTTTTCATACACCCTCCCTAGCTCTTAAAGTATTTTCTGTAATTATTGGAATTGCTCTAATTATCACACACAGAAAAAACATTGGCAGACTGATAAGGGGAGAAGAAAAAAAACTATTCAGAAAAAAATCACAAGACCCTGATAACAAATAAGTCCTCTATTGCAACATCAATATCCGGAAGACAAAGCTCTTATTTTAGATCATTTCTTTTGATAGTGCTTCCATTTTTCTCTTAAACAGGCTAATGCCCTTATGAAAGCTTAAAACTGCTCCAGTATTTCTATTCTTTTCTCAATGGGTGGATGTGTTGCAAAAAGAGTAGTGAAAGACACTGATGAGTTTTTTAATTCTGCTTTCGGATTTTCTATGAACATCTGTGCCACATCATTTCTTTTAACAGCTT
>DAINPM010000054.1:1841-15688 GCA_036743455.1 Bacteroidales bacterium
TCTGCTTTCGGATTTTCTATGAACATCTGTGCCACATCATTTCTTTTAACAGCTTCAATTGCCGGATCATTTGAAATTTTTCTGAGTGCGGAAGCAAGGGCAAGGGGATTCCTTGTCAGCTCTGCTGAGCCTGCATCTGCCAGATATTCACGTTTCCTGGAGAGAGCGAAACGGAAAAGTGTAGCAATAAGATAACCAACTGCAGCAAGAACAAGTGCCACTACAACAGCTATTCCTCCTCCGTCTTTCTTTCCCCGGGATATGCTTCCAAAGCGTATTGACTGGAAAAGGGCTTCCGCAATAAAAGCAAATATGCCAACAAAAACTATCGAAATAATGAGAAGACGGACATCCCTGTTCCTGATATGCGTCAGTTCATGCGCTATTACAGCTTCAAGTTCTTTGTCATCAAGTTTGTCGATAATACCACGTGAAAGTGAAACAGTAAATGTCTTTTCATTTAGTCCACTGGCAAATGCATTTAATGAATCATCCTCTATAAGCTGTATCTTAGGCATCTGCATACCAGCTGATATACAAAGATTCTCCACAAGATTATATACCCTTTTGTTTTCTTTTCTTTCCAGAGGGCGGGATGAAGTTGCAGAGTTTATCATTCTACTGTGAGAGAACCATGCAATGGAAAACCAAATAATTACTCCTAAGGAAATCCATGGTATTGTATGCAGGAACCTATAACTAATAAGTTGCATCCTGTCATACTGTAATAATTGTCCCGACTGCAACCCTTCCGGACTATTGAATGTGGTTAAAAAGAAAAACAGCCATACCAGTCCCAGTATGACTACAGGGAACATCAGGAGGATCAGAACTGAATTTGTATTGTTCCTTCTTATCTGGCTTTGAAGGCCAAAGTACTTCATTTTATCAGAACTTGATCTCAGGTGGTTTTTCTACTGCATCGCGCTGATCACCAAGTTCAAACATTGGTTCGCGCTTAAAGTTGAACATTGTGGCAACAATATTTGAAGGAAATACTTCTGTTGCTACATTAAGTTCCTTGGTAGCTGAGTTAAAGAAACGTCTTGCAGCAGCAATTTTGTTCTCAATGTCGGCAATTTCATTTTGAAGATCAAGGAAATTCTGACTGGCTTTCAGATCAGGATACGCTTCAACTGCCACTTTGAGACCGTCAAGAGCAGAGCTAAGCCGTTGTTCAGCAGAGATTTTTTCATTTATTGTATTAGCCTTAATAGCATTGGCACGTGCTTCAGTCACCTCTGTTAGTACACCACGTTCATGCTGCATATACCCTCTGACAGCTTCAACAAGCTGAGGTATCATATCATGCCTCTGTTTCAGTTGAACATCAACATCGGCAAAAGCCTGCTCTCTCCCGTTCCTAAGCTTTACAAGCCTGTTATAGAGAGAAACGAGCCAAATGATCAATAAAAAAATGATCCCGATAATTACCAGAAAAAAGCCCATTTTAGTTATTTTAAATTTATTGAATGAAGTGAACCTATATATCAGATATTAAATATATAAAAATTAATAATAACTTTTTATTTTAATTTTTCCAGTGCTCCTTTTATCCTCTTTACAGCTTCAACCAGCAGTTCATCAGAGGTAGCATAAGATAACCTGATACACCCGGGAGCTCCGAAAGCATCTCCTCCAACGACGGCGACCTGGGCCTTCTCCAGCAGGTAAAGGGCTAACTCGTCAGCCGTATTGATAGTTTTATCACCATCCTTTTTCCCAAGATAAAAACTTATATCCGGCATAATGTAAAAAGCACCCTCGGGTATCCTGAACTTAAATCCTCTGACATCCCTGAGCAGATTACATATAAGATCTCGCCGCCTGAGAAAAGCATCCCTCATCATTTTGCGCGAACCATCATCACGTGTAAGAGCTGCTACAGCAGCTTTCTGTGATATTGTACATACTCCTGAAGTGAACTGACTCTGTAGTTTGTCACAGGCCTTTGCTATCCAGAGCGGAGCCCCGATATAACCTAACCTCCAGCCAGTCATGGCATAACTCTTTGATATACCGTTCACTGTTATTACCCGGTCATGAATAAAATCAAAAGAAGCCAGACTTACATGCTCCCCGGTGAACAGGATATGCTCATATATTTCATCAGTCATAATAAACAATCCTTCATGCTTCTCTATTACCCTGGCTATAGCTTCCAACTCATCGCCTGAGTAAACCATACCTGTCGGATTGGAAGGAGAATTAAAAATAATAAGCCTTGTTTTACCAGTGATAGCAGCTTCTAACTGATCAGGCAACATTTTAAAATCGGTATCTATCGTAGCCTCCACAATAACCGGTTTGCCTTCTGCCAACAAGACCTGATCATAATAGCTCACCCAATAAGGCGCAGGTATAATAACTTCATCACCCGGATTAATAAGACATAAAAGTACATTTATAAGAGAATGCTTTCCTCCGGCAGAAACAACTATTTGCTCAGGGGCATAATCTATTTTGTTCTCTTCCCTGAATTTTTTTGAAATAGCTTCTTTTAAGTCATTAAATCCTGATACAGGAGGGTATTTTGAGTAATTGTCATCTATTGCTTTTTTAGCGGCTTCTTTAATATATTCCGGGGTATTGAAATCAGGTTCCCCTACACTAAGGCTTATTATATCAAAACCTTTGGCTTTCAGTTCCCTGCTTTTCTGAGCCATTGCCAGAGTGGCAGAAGCTGATAATGATTTGATTCTGTCTGATAAATACTCCATACTTTACTTTTTTTTTGTTAAAATTATTATAATTATGACCAGCTTCAAATATATACTTAAAAACAATAAGTCAGTTATTTGATACATGTTTAATAGCATTCTGAATATATTTTTTGTACCATGATGATAAATAAACATCAACAAAAAATATTATTGGGAATGAATAATAAATAAGTCTTATGTTTGTATATTGTTTTCAAATAATTCAAAAATGGAAATTCTGGCAGATATTCTTAAAATAACAATACCCGGGTTACTTGTCCTTCTAACAGCTTTACTGTTGTTAAATAAAATGATAAAAAACGACCAGGAAAAAAGAAAGCAAGAATTGATACTGCAGAACAGCAACACGGTTACACCACTCAAACTGCAGGCTTATGAAAGGATCGTTCTTTTTCTTGAAAGGATCTCACTTGAATCAATGCTTCTCAGAACAAGCAAACCGGGTATGAGTGCCATGCAACTCCATTCTGCCCTTCTGACAACTATCAGAAGTGAGTTTGAACACAATCTGTCCCAACAAATATATATGAGTCCTCAGGCATGGGAAGTTGTCAGAAATGCCCGGTCTAATATGATTAAGATAATAAACGGCCAGGCTGAAAAAATGCCGGAAAAAGCAACATCTGTCGAGTTGAGCAAAAAGCTGCTGGAAACTCTGATGGAACTGGATAAAGAACCCACAAGAGCAGCGATAGACTATATCAAAGGAGAAGTGGGAAGGATGATCTGATTCTCCGGAAAAACAAACAAAACGGATTATCTCACTTTTTAATTATTCCCCTTGTTCAGGACTCCGTTATTAAGCCATAGAGTAATTCTTCCAAGGCGGTCATACGGAGGGAATGTATGCATCCCACAGGTCACCACATCAATAAGCCCGTCGCCGTTATAATCTCCTGGTTCACAACACAGGAGATGAGATGGATTGTTAGTAATATTGTGTTTTACAAACTGTACATTATCAATATTTTCCAGCCAGACCATACTCTGAGCCTCAGGATCATCCCATAAATTCCAGGTACTGACGGCAAAAAAATCCACATCACCATCATTATCAACATCTGCCGGTTTCATATAAGTAGTTCCAGTCAGATAACATAATCTCCGAAACTCAAAATTGAGGTTACCCTTGTTTTCAAGTATGTTTGCGCCATGCCATGGACGACCCTGCGGAGGGATATAATCAAAAGCATCTCCGTTGGTATATAATATATCCTGATCACCGTCTTTGTCATAATCATACACTGTCATCATACTTGAGCCAAAATCCTCATTGCTGGACTTGAAAAGCAATTTTGCCTGAAAAAACACCTTTTCCATCATTTACAAAACAATATATCTCTTCCCATTCTTGGGTGATCTGATCCAGCGCAGATCATTTTTCAACCCGGTTAAAGGGAAAACGAACGGCTATAATAACAAGTTTTTTGGTCTTTCCCTGAAATGGCCTGACCGCTTACAGAACAACTGGCTTAAACTATTCTTTTTTCTCACTCTAGCCAGTTTCTCAACTACAATGGTTGCTGATCCTAAAATATCAGGTGTCGTTGTTATTGTACTTATCCTTATTCCTACAATAATGGCACTGGTTTGGGATTCCAGGGCCTTCTGCAGATATGTATGCCCTGTTAGTGTTTTTCTGGGACCTTTTGCAAAAAACAGCCCCATAGCTCTCCGTAACAGATCACAACAGGTATGTAATGATTGTAAAGCCAGTTTTTGTGAAAAAGGCAACATGAAGGGATGGGCATGTCCTTATGGCCTTAATGTGGGAGAAATCAAGAATAACAATGATTGCGGATTATGCTTTGAATGTCTCAGAAGCTGCCCCTATAATAACGTAACTCTTTACAGAAGGCCCTTTGCGTCAGAAACAGATGTCAGAAACTATGCTGAAGCATGGGGTATAATCGTTGTCTTTACTCTCGCTATTGTCTATAGCCTCTTATACCAGGGACACTGGCTGGTAATTCGTGATTATGTCAATATACTGGATAAGAAAAACTGGGATCTTTTCGGTATATATATACTGGTACTCTGGACTGTCTCGCTGGTAATAATGCCTTCAATCATCTATTTTTTGTCAGTGTTGGGCATAAAATCTTCAGGAATAGGATCAGATTCTAAAAATTCTTTCATGAAATCAGTGGGAAGCCTTTTCCCTCTTGGACTTATGATATGGATAGCATTTGTAATACCAATGCTTTCTGTAAATATAACTTTTATTATCCAGTCATTTTCAGATCCTTTCGGATGGGGATGGGATTTCTTTGGCACTGCGAATATCCCGTGGCACCAGTTTATGCCGGGAATGATACCGTGGATACAGGCATTGTTGATAATATCTGGATTCTCACTGAGCCTGAGAAACCTTAAAAGAAGCTGGTTATCCGAAAACATGTCTCACCGGCAACTTTTCCTGATTACTCTGCCTATGGCGGTTTTCATTTTTGCAATAAGCGTTCTAATGATATTGTTTTTTACCAATTAAGAAAATGTTTTAAATCCTCCCTGCATGAATAAATACCAGAAATTAGTATACTAAATAATAAACGAATAAATGTTTTTTCAAAGATAAAGTTATCCTCAGCTAAGAGTAAAATTAAATTATGACCATTGATTCAAACAATATGAAGAAAATCACTATTCTGGCTTTTGCAATTACGGTTCTGTTTGTTATTGTTAAAACGGTCAATAATTCACACTACCGTAACAGAATACCCGATATTCCTGATTTATCTGCATTAAATACCAATCTTCAGAATCAGATCAGGGATGCCGACCAGGACGCACATAAAAAGCCTACTGTAAACAATCTTGGGATACTGGGAACAGTATATCATTCAAGCCTCTATTATGAACAGGCAGAAGAATGTTATAAACTGGCCATAAAGAAAAATCCTTCCAAATGGATATGGAGTTATTATCTGGGTTGCATATACAAGGAACTGGGTAAGCCTGAAGATGCTGTTGAAAATTTTGTAAGGGTTCTTAAAAAGAATCCTGAAGCTTTTCATGCCCAATATTATATAGGTGAAGGATACCGTGACCTTGGAATGAACGATAAAGCTATCTCAGCTTTCGGGGAGATTGCCTGGAAAAATGGAGAATTTGATAAAGGCAGTAAAAATTTCCGCAATGATTATTTCTCTCTTGACATATATGCAAAGTATCAAATAGCAAGGATCTATTATGTTAACAGGGATTTTGAAGCATCACAGAAAGAGCTTGTGAAAATAATGGATCAAAACAGTGCTTATGGCCCGGCTTTAAGGCTCCTGGGAAGTATATTTAATGCCAGTGGTGATACAATTACAGGGAATGAATATCTCACAAGATCAATGGAACTGTTCCATTTGACCACTCCTGTCGACACACTGCTCGATATTCTGGCCTTCCGGTCAACTTCAGAGGCCTATATCCTTAAACAAATAGATAAAGCCGATTACGATTCAGATTTTGAATGGGCAGTCACTCTTGCAAATAATGCTTTAAAATATACTCCTGATAATAAATATGCAATATCCAAAGCTGTTAAACTATTTCTCAGGACTGAATTTGGGGTAAGGGCTTTAAGCTTGCTTGACAAACATTACAAGGATTTCAGTGAAGATTTTACGGAACTGAAAGATGTTGCAGACCTGTTATACAGGAACCATTTCTATACCGAAGCCTATAATTATTATGAAAAAGCTTCTGAACTGCATCCCGAGGATACAGGTCTTCAGGCAAATATGGCTCTTAGCCTTCTGGGTCAGGGAGAAAAAGATAAAGTTAAAGATCTTATAAACCTTTATGTTAAAAAAAATCCTGCGAACCCGGATATTTTATCCAATGCCGTTTATATTTCTTTTCTGATGGATGAGGTTACTACTTCAGAATGTTACCTTGGAAGACTTATGAGTATCTCTCCCTCATCTTCAAAAGGTCTTCTCTTATCAGGATTATTGAAGGAGAATGAAGGTAATCTTACAGAAGCTCAGTCGTTATATGAAAAAAGTCAAAAAATTGATCCCGAATTGATCACTATTGAGTCTCTTGGGAACTTATTGGTAAAACAGAAAAAGTATCAGGAGGCCATCGAGCATTTCAGTCTTGCACTTGAAGTATTCCCCAATGAGCCCTTTATTCTCCGTCAACTGGGGTCTTTACTGGTAAACAATTCTGATACTGCTTCTCTCAATTATAAAAAAGGAATACACTACCTTGAAAGAGTTCTTTTTCACAGGTCATGTCCATACGAGTATTTATCATCAACTGCGGCCGATCTTTCAGCAATTTATGCCAAAACAGGCATCAATAAAAAAGCAAAAGCCTATGATGAACTTGTTACGGGCCTCCGTCAGGCAGAGACATCGCCACGTGATCTCATAATAAAACTAATGAAGCAGCTTAAATAGCCCAGTATTTAAGCTGCCGATACCTTCACCAGGCTTCTGCCGGAATATTTCTCTCCTGAGTATCTACTACTTACAAGAGATCGATACTGCGTTTAACAAATGTACTGAGGTCTTCACCCTTAAGCATATTGTTTGCCAGCAATGCAAGATCAGTAAGCTGTTTTACAGTCTTGTTCTCCTGTCCGAATGTCTCAAGGATTTGTTTTCTCTTGTTCTCTGTTTCCTGAATCTCTTTCTTCAGCTTATCCAGATCATCTTTTTCCGCCTGGGAAATTTCGTCTTCCTTTTTCTTTTTGTGTTCTTTCTCCATGAAGTCAAGCTCTTCCTTAAGCTTTTTAAGCTCTTTGCTGTTTTCAGACAGCTTGTCGCCTACACTGGTCTTCAGATCATCACTTATCTTTACAATAAGATTATGATTTGGATTGACAACGATGTTATAGCTATCGGGCAACTCTCCGTAAAAATTCATGCCTCCTCCCAGTTGTGACATATCTTTCATTCGTCTCATGAATTCCGACTGGGTAATCTGAACCGGAGCTTCATTCTCGTCAAGCGCCTCAATAACTACATTATACATCTCTCCTGATTTTCCCTTTAGAGAGAAAACACCCTTCATATCTTCTTTCTGTTCGTCAGTCAGCTTCGATTCACGAACTTCTTCTTTCTGTATCAGGTTCTCTATAACATCCGAATCGACCCTGACAAATCTGGAATCTTTGAATTTTGTTTCAAGATGATTAATAAGATGAATATCAAGCTGTCCATCCATTTGGAGAACATCATATCCTTTATTTTTTGCTTTTTCAATATATGTGTACTGATCTGTCTTATTGGTTGAATATAAATAGATAAGAGTTTTATTCCTGTCTGTCTGGTTCTCCTTTATCAGGTTTTCATATTCTTCAAAAGTGAAATATTTATCATCGGTATTTTTAAGCAGTGCAAATTTCGTAGCTTTTTCATAAAATTTCTCCTCTGTTATCATCCCATAATCAATAAACAATTTCAGACTATCCCATTTTTTTTCAAATTCAGTGCGGTTCTTCCTGAATATTTCCGAAAGCCTGTCGGCAACTTTTTTCGTAATATGTCCGGATATTTTCTTGACATTGGTGTCACTTTGAAGGTAGCTTCGTGATACATTAAGAGGAATATCGGGTGAGTCTATCACACCATGCAGTAAAGTAAGAAATTCCGGAACAATACCTTCCACAGAATCAGTTACAAAAACCTGATTACAATATAATTGTATTTTATTTTTCTGTATCTCGATATTGTTTTTAATCTTAGGGAAATAAAGGATACCTGTCAGTTTAAAGGGATAATCAACATTCAGATGAATATTGAACAGGGGATCATCTCCCATAGGATATAATTCCCTGTAAAAATTACGGTAATCTTCTTCTTTCAGATCGGAAGGCTTAAGTGTCCAGGCCGGTTTTGTATTATTTATTATTTTATCTTTTCCGGTATCAACATATTTACCATCTTTCCACTCCTGTTCTTTTCCAAAGGCTATTTCAACCGGAAGGAATTTACAGTACTTTTTAAGTAATTGCTCAATCTTATTTTCTTCAAGAAAATCTTTTGAGTCCTTATCAATATGCAGAATCACATCTGTTCCACGTTCAGTTTTTTGCACTTCTTCTATTGTAAATTCGGGGGTGCCGTCACAGGTCCATTTTACTGCCGGAGCATCTTCCTGCCATGATTTAGTGACAACTTCCACTTTATCCGAAACCATAAATGCTGAATAAAAACCCAGTCCAAAATGACCTATTATTGAATTTGCCTTATCTTTATATTTATCAAGAAAATCGTTTGCACTAGAAAAAGCAATCTGGTTAAGGTACTTATCCAGTTCTTCCCGGGTCATTCCAATACCCTTATCGCTGACCTTGATAGTTTTCTTCTTCCTGTCTGTTTCTACCCTTATGGTCACATCGCCCGTCTCTCCCTTAAATTCTCCTGCAGCAGCCATCGCTTTAAGCTTCTGTGTCGCATCTACTGCATTTGAAATAAGTTCTCTCAGGAAGATCTCATGATCTGAATAAAGAAACTTCTTTATTATCGGAAAAATATTCTCAGTTGTAACTCCAATTTTACCTGTCTGCATATCATATATTTTTTAGTTCAACGAGTATTATCGGCATTCCTCTTTCAAAAGATGTGCCAGCTGCAAATACTGACAAATAGTCACTTCATACCGGCAGACAGTCAGACAGTACCAGGGGAAATATTCCTTGTTAAAAATAATAAGGGAACCGGAAATATGCTAACAGAACGATTATGGAAGCAAGAAACAAAAAGACAAAAAGGACATACAGAGATATATTTCTGCGTTTTTTGTATTTATTTATCTTATATTCACTTATCAGCCGTTTGGTTATATTGTGGATTCTGAGAATTGCGCTGGAATTCTTTGGAATATATGCATCAATAATGCCCCTTACATTCTTTTTCAATGCTTCCAATTTGTCTTCAGGGGCCAGCAAAATAATGCCCGTATTCTGATCAATAGTCTTAACTTCTTTTACTATTTCCCTGGTACGTTTGTAATCATCATTAGCTTCAGAAACGCCTATAATGGTGATCTTACATGAACTGTTCTCTTTTTGCTTTCTCAGGTGATCAATAAATTCATCGCTAGTAATAAACGATTTTACATTGTATCTTGAACTATCCGGGAATCTCTTTTTTAATTCTCCGGTAAAACTCCGGTGATCATCCAGACAAATCAGGTATGTCATTTTTGTGCCATCCATACAGGAACAGTTTTTTGTCTGCTTATTTCAGTTTCTTTATATCAACATCCTCGACGAAATTCCAGTATCCTTTTTTAAGTCTGTATCCGTCAAGAGCGATTCCTGCACCATATTGTCCATTGTCGCCTGAATGTCCTGTGGCAAAAGCATCCAGACGATCGAAGACAATGAGCTTGTTTGAACCCATTCGTAACGAGACCAGACCTTCAGCAGAATACTCCAGTACTTCCCGGAATCTGTTTTCATTGTCTCTGATGAAACATGGTCTGCCAAAAATTATTTCACCGTTCTCTCCAAAGCTAAGGACTTCAATTATTTTTCTTGACATATACAGGTTATCGGTATCAAGACCTAAGAGAATATAGCAGGTTTCCTTTTCATTTCTGAAGGGTCTGATATCATAATAGAGTGCTCCATACCAGTTACTTTCCGTATAGATAGTATCATTCCTGATTTTTTCAGGCCGGTTTACCCCTTCGAGTCTGAACACTTTTTTCCCGCTTTTTTTCGTATCTCTTTTTATTAAATACAAAAAATACATATTAGGCCCCTCCCGCAAAGGTATATTCCATGTTACCATTTTTATTTTTTCGTCAGGAGAATCAATCTGCCCCAGGTATTTAAGATTAGTGAACCGGTGGTCAAAAACAGAATCTGACATAATATATTCGTCGATGAGTAATCTGACTGAATCATTAAGTCGAAGTTTTTCACTGTCATTTTTACTAACAAGTATTTTTTCAAAAATTTCTTCGAGCATTGTTGAAATATCATATCCGGAACTTTGCCCGGTAATAATACTGGTATTAAAGATGAAAAAGTAAAGCAGTAATAATTTCAGATTATTCATTTTTATTTTCATTTTCCCTTTACATTTTCGACTGCATCATCCATCAGACGCTTAAGTTTTTCACAGGCTTCAACAATAACGTCATCATCAATCACAAGCGGAGGAGCTATTCTGAAAGCAGTATCACGAAACAGAAAATAATCCAGAATGATACCATATTTTGGAGCGTTTGCAATTATATATTGCACATATTCCGGTTTTTCAACCTCTACGGCAAGCAGCAGGCCTTCTCCTCTTATATCCCTGATAAGATCATGTTTCAGTTCTTTTCCAAAGAGTTCTGATTTTTCTTTGCATTTTTCGTATGGCTTATTTTCAAGCAGTACTTCAAATGAAGCCAGTCCGGCGGCACAACACACAGGATGACCACCAAAGGTTGTAATATGGCCTAATTGTGGATCATTGCTGAGCAAAGACATTAATTCGTTTGAGGATATAAAAGCCCCCAGGGGCATTCCGCCACCCAGGGCTTTTGCAAGCACCAGTATATCGGGAACGACTCCAAATCTGTGGAGGGCGAAAAGATGACCAAGGCGTCCGAAACCTGTTTGTACTTCATCGAAAATCAGAAGGACCCCTTTTTCGGTACATCTCTCTCTGATCTTTTTCAGGTAATTATCCTCTGGAATAACAACACCGGCTTCTGCCTGAACAGGTTCAATAATAACGCAGGCAGCTTTTTCGTCTATCAAATCGAGTGCACCAAAATCATTGAAATCCAGTTGCATAATATCCGGCAAAAGAGGCCGGAAAGGATTTTTATATATCTCTCTTCCCTGGATACTAAGGGCACCGTGTGTACTCCCATGGTAGGAATTTCTAAAAGAGATTATTCTTGTTCGTCCTGTAGCCCTCTTTGCCAGTTTGAGAGCTCCTTCCACAGCTTCGCTGCCGGAATTTACGAAATAACAAACATCAAGACCACCAGGAAGCATTTCACTTAACCGGCGGGCATATTTAACCTGCGGGGTTTGCACAATTTCCCCATAGACCATCAGATGAAGGTAAGAGTCTGTCTGTCTGCGTATAGCATCAATAACTCTCGGATGCCTGTGACCAATATTGCTCACTGACACACCCGATATCAGATCAATATATTTCTCACCTGACGGTCCGTACATAAAAACCCCTTCTGCCTTTTCTATCTCAAGCATCAGGGGATAATGTGATGTCTGACCGAGGTGTAAGAGAAAAAGTTGACGATTAGTTAGCATTTAATATGACAGAAATTATCTGGCCATGACGTTAATATCATCCAGTAATGATTCTCTGAATGATTTGCCGACCGGAATACTTTTTATAGTATCTCCAACCATAAGATCAAGAGAACTTTCCTTAATGGCCTGAATCATACTCTTGTTTATTATGAACGAGCGATGAACCCTTATAAATACTCCTGAGGGCAGCTGACTCTCCATGGCTTTCATAGTAAAATGAATAGTGTACCTGTCTTCATTGGTGGTAAGGGTCACATAATTTTCAAGAGCTTCGATATAGATAATATCTTTAAGTTTAAGTTTTACAAGAGAAGACCCTTTTTTAATAAAGATCTCTTCATCACCGGTATTTGATATTTCTTTACGTGAATAATATCTGATAGTCTTATCAATAGCTTTACAGAAACGTCCGTAAGAAATAGGTTTCAGCAGGTAATCAACAACACTGAAGTCAAATGCCTTTAAGGCATATTCTTCTGTGCCCGTCACAATAATTATGTTGGGAGGATTATCGAGACTGTTTATGAAATCGAAACCATCTAACTCCGGCATGTGAATATCGAGAATAACGAGGTCGATATCGCGGCGTTTGGTAATAATATTTCTTGCTTCCACTGAATCGCTGAAAGTACCTATCAGATTAAGAGCTGAAGATTTAGCGACATAGCCTTCCAGTATTTTGCAACTCATCTGATCGTCATCAACGATAATACAATTCATATCAAAACCTCCCGGAAAATATCTAAATCAAAAATAATAAAAAAAACAAATCAAACCATTTTATCCGTCTGTTTTTCTCATAATTTACCTCATTCAGTTGACAAACAGGCTTTTTATTTTGCTGGCAAAAGATATTACAAGAAAAAAAGGGTGCCACTAATGACACCCTACAGACAATCTCATCGTTAAAAATTATAGGCTTTTGTCAAGTGCAGGAGCTGCTTTGAATTTAACGACTTTCTTGGCAGGTACATTAAGTTTGGCACCTGTACGTGGATTACGAACCACTCTGGCACTTCTTTTGGCTACTTTAAAAGTGCCAAGGCCCGGAAGCTGAAGCCTCTGGCCTTTTTTCATTGCTGTTCCTACGGATGCAACGAAAGCATTCAAAGCATTTCCTGAATCTTTAATAGTCAGACCAGTCTCCTTGGCAATTGCAGCAACTAAATCTTTTTTTGTCATGATAATAGAATTAAAGGTTAGACCTGTTTATTTATTAAATACAAATTTATTTTATTTAATTTCATATGCAAATTTATTTTAGCGTTTTTCTGCAAATAGTGAGACTTTTAGGTTAAAATCCATGTTTTTTCTCAACCGTAAAAGTTTTATGTTATATATCTCAAAGCCCCTTAAATTGCCAATTTGAACAATTTCTAAAACAAATTAGTGTTGAAATCATGTTGATAAATTACATATATTACTGATTATCTGTTTATTATAAATATTTTCAAAGGTTAGGAACATTATAAAAAAATATTATCTTTGCGGCTGCAGATAAAAAATCAGTTTTTGTTCTTTTGTTATTGAATATTTTTTGTCTGTCCTGTTTTTTTTCAGAAGGAGAAATGGCAGAGTGGTCGAATGCGGCGGTCTTGAAAACCGTTGTCCGCCTATCGGTGGACCGGGGGTTCGAATCCCTCTTTCTCCGCCAGAGTTAAATGATCCCGCGTCAGCGGGATCGTTTATCTTAACGAAGATACAAAGGAAGCTTGCTTCCTGAAGTATCTGAGGTAAGATAAACGAGACCCGAAGGGTCATTTAACTCTGTCAGCACCTCCCCAGGGGATCACGAGCGAAGCGAGTAATCCCTCCTTTTACACATGAAAAATTATTTATACAAAGGAAGCTTGCTTCCTGAAGTATCTGAGGTAAGATAAACGAGACCCGAA
>DAINPM010000055.1:0-15468 GCA_036743455.1 Bacteroidales bacterium
TCTATATTCGTATATTCTGTTATTCTTCTCCTTTGGCCTCTTCCCATATTGCATTCATTTCATCAAGAGTCATGTTCTGAAGTGGGATCCCCTTTTTAATAGTCTTTTTCTCAAGATAGTTAAAACGCCTGATAAATTTCTTGTTTGTCCTTTCCAGAGCTGTCTCGGGGTCAATATCATAAAGACGGGCTGCATTTATGACTGAAAAAATAAGATCACCGATCTCTGATTCTATATTGTCTTTGTTGTTATTGATTATCTCATCCCTTAGTTCATCGATCTCTTCCCTTACTTTATCCCATATCTGTTCCTTTTTTTCCCAGTCAAAACCAACACCTCTGACTTTTTCCTGTATCCTGTTGGCTTTTATCATAGCCGGTAAAGATGCCGGCACCCCGGACAAGACAGGTTTGTACCCATTCTTTTCCCTGATCTTCAGTTGTTCCCAGTTCTCTTCAACTTCTCTGGCTTCTGTAACTTTTACATCACCAAAGACATGAGGATGCCTGTAAACAAGCTTCTCATTTATCCCTTTAAGAACATCATATATGTCGAAACTGCCTTTTTCATCTCCTATTTTTGCGTAAAAAACGAGGTGAAGCATAAGGTCTCCCAATTCATTCCTGACAGCTTCATCATTTTGTGATAATATGGCTTCTGCCAGTTCATAGGTTTCTTCTATTGTTAACTTGCGAAGAGTATTAAAAGTCTGCTTCCTGTCCCAGGGGCATGAAGCCCTGAGCTTATCCATGATATTGAGAAGCTTTTCAAACTCTTCCACACTTTTCTTCTTGTCAATCATTATTATTTAATTAAAAAAGATGATCCGGCTCAACCGGTTTCTTTATATTTTCAATCCGTATAACGGATCCTGTTCCCAGACTAAGTAGTTCAGCCACATTGGCCCCATTTATGGCTATTTCAAGTAATTCAAGAGAGTTGAACCTTGCAAGCAATTCCCCTACAGGCACATCGCTGTATTTTTTTACAATATGCCCTGTATGATTCTTATTGCTCTGCACAGATATCTTATACTCTTTACCTTCAAAAACCCTGTAGAAGACCTCACGTGTAATATTTGACACAGCGTTTCCGTATGAGTCAATAAAAATTATACTTCCGGTTATTACATCTTTGTCGATTGTGGCTCGGAGAGGAAAACGTTCACTTATTTTTACAGGAGTATTTCCAATATCTGACAGTTTTTTACCTTTTATAAGATCGGCAGTAACCCTTGCAAAGAGATCAAGCTCATCTCCGTCATCATAACTGTCAATTTTTACCGCTTCATATATTTCATTATTCAAAACCAGATTAAAAATCCCGTTATCTGTTCCTATGAAAAAATGTCCTCCGGCTTTAACTGCCAGATGGTCCTGTTGTGGTAAGGCTTCTGAGTGCACACAAATAATATGAATAGTGCCTTCAGGATAATTTCTGAAAGTATTCCTAATAACAAAGGAAGCATGCATTATATCAAAAGGCGGTATATTCCAGGCATTGTCAATTATAGTAATATCCTGACATAAGGAACACAGCTTACCCTTAATTATACCCTGATATATGTCATCAGGTCTCCACTCGGTAGTAAGGGTTATTGTTCTCATGGGAAAAAACTTTTGACAAAGATAATCTTCTAAAGAAAAATAAGCTTACTTTGCACTGTTTCCAGACTCTTTTTTTATAAACAATTGTTGGGATTACAAATCAATAATAATTAAAGAAAAATAAGTTTCACAGGACCTGGGATAATGACAGAAATAGTAATTTTTCTAGAGGATATTGATCCTGTTGTTTTTTTAGGTACGAACAATTCGCTGCTTGATAAAATCCGGAGTTTCTTTCCCAAAATTAAGATCTTATCCCGTGGTAATGAGATTAAATGTATCGGAGAGGAGAATGAAATAACTCTTTTTGCGGAAAAGTTCAATGATCTTATTGAGTATTACAGGAAATATAATCGTCTTGATGAGCAGGATATAGAGAAATATTTTCTTGATGCCGATCATATGAGATCGGCATCCAATGGTGATTTTGAACAAATTCTCATCTTTGGGACCAGTGGAAAACCTATCAGGGCACGTACTATTAACCAGCTCAGGCTCGTTAATGATTACAGGAAGAATGACCTGATAATTGCAGAAGGTCCTGCAGGAACAGGAAAAACATATACATCAATTGCTTTGGCAGTAAAAGCATTAAAAGAGAGAGAAGTAAAAAAGATAGTCCTTACCCGTCCGGCTGTGGAAGCAGGTGAAAGGCTGGGTTTCCTGCCCGGTGATATGAAGGAGAAGCTGGATCCTTACCTGCAACCCCTCTATGATGCTCTTCACGACATGCTTCCTTATAAGAAACTGGAAACATGGCTGGAAGACGGGACTGTCCAGATAGCTCCCCTGGCTTTTATGAGAGGGAGAACCCTCGAAAATGCTTTTGTTATCCTTGATGAGGCTCAGAATGCTACAGTAAACCAGCTCAAAATGTTCCTTACAAGAATGGGTGTTTGCTCAAAATTTGTCATGACAGGCGATTCTACCCAGATTGACCTGAACAGAAAAACCGACTCGGGCTTACTCCAGGCTATGAGGATACTGACCGGTATAGAGGGTGTTTCAGTGATAAAATTCGACGAACGTGATATTATTAGACATAAACTTGTAAAAAAAATAGTTAAAGCCTATGAGGAAGAAGAAAAAACAACAACAAATTCAAACAATAATAAACCGGAATAGTTTATATCATTAACATGATACATTTGTATGAGCAATGACAAAATGCCTGAATAAATTGAAGAGATAATAACTGTTAAAAAATCATTTATGCACAGGACACTCCTTAGTTCAGATTTTAACTTCCCGGGACAGAAAAGCCGTTATAAAGGAAAAGTGAGAGATGTTTACAATATCGACGATAAATATCTCCTTATGATAGTATCAGACCGTATATCCGCCTTTGATGTCGTACTGCCCAGAGGAATACCTTACAAGGGGCAGGTTCTGAATCAGATAGCTGCAAAATTTCTTGATGCTACCAGTGACATCGTTCCTAACTGGAAAATAGCCACTCCTGATCCCTCTGTTACAATAGGATATAAATGTGAACCTTATCCTGTTGAAATGATTGTCAGAGCCTGTCTCACAGGAAGTGCCTGGAGAAGTTATAAGGCAGGAGAAAGAGAAATATGCGGCGTCAGGATACCGGATGGAATGAAGGAAAACCAGAAATTTGATAAACCTGTCATAACACCTACCACCAAGGCTGCTCAGGGAAATCATGATGAAGATATCTCACGTGATGAAATTCTCAAGGCAGGTCTTATACCTGAAGAAGAATATGATATGATCGAGGAATATGCAATGGCTGTTTTTGAACGAGGCTCATCAATAGCTGACGAACATGATCTTATTCTTGTCGATACCAAATATGAGTTTGGTAAAATGAATGATGAAATATACCTTATTGATGAAATAAATACTCCCGATTCTTCACGTTATTTTTATAAAGAAGAATATCAGGAAAGGCTCGATAATGATCTTCCGCAACGACAATTGTCAAAAGAGTTTGTGAGAGAATGGCTTATGGATAACGGTTTTCAGGGACAAAAGGGACAGAAAGTCCCTGAAATGACTGATCAGTTCGTAAATGAAATATCTGAGCGGTATATTGAGTTATATGAAAAAATTACAGGTGAACAATTTATCAAAACCGATATAGAGAATATTGAGGAAAGAATAGAAATGAACTGTATGAGATTTCTTTCTTCTTTGTAAAGAGAATATAATGGATTTAAAATATATAAGCAGGTTTTTCTTTTTTATAGCTTTTTTTCTTACAACTATATTGTTCAGGGCAAATGCGCAGGTCGTTGTTGAAAAATCAAATGACAAGGTTATAATATCGGGGACCACTTATTATATACATACCGTCAAAAAAGGAGAAACAGCTTATTCTGTTTCGAGGGCATACGGTGTTACTATTGATGAACTGACAAAAGAAAATCCGCCTGCTGTTTACGGTCTTAAAGAAGGGCAGACACTCAGAATACCTTATAGAGAGATTTCTGAGGAGCCCCCGCAGACAGTTTTTCCTGTTCATGAACAGCATGATTATGACAGGTTCATCTATCACAAGCTGCGCCCCGGAGAAACTGTCTATTCTCTGTCTAAGCTCTATGGTGTTTCAGGTGACCAGATCATATCAGCTAATCCGGGTATTGATATTACAAAACTCCCTGTGGGTGCTGAGATTGCCGTTCCACGTAAAGAATTTATGACCGAGAAACAGGAATTTGCAATTCAGAGCTCAAAATACCTGTTTCATAAAGTGGAACAAGGTGAATCCTTATCATCAATAGCCGAGAAATATGGAATAACACTCAGAATATTACGAAGGGAAAACAGAAATATCCGCTTTCCACAGGTAGGAGATTATCTGAGAATACCCCTTTCGAGGATAGAACAACCACATATTGTTGAAATGCCAGCCATTCAGGCTGAAGACACTCTGACGAGGGAACAGGAACCAGCTGATTCAGTAATAATATTACCACGTCCTGAGGAATATATCCCTGTCACTGATCTGAAAGGAACACTTAATGTGGCTGTCCTGCTTCCCTTTTATCTGGAGGAAAATGCCCGCAGAACATATATTGACTCTTCCAGATACGTAAACGGTAAACCCGTTTATAGAACCGTTAAACGGCCTGATGACTGGATATACCCCAGAAGCATTGCGTTTATCGAGATGTATGAAGGTATCCTGCTTGCAGCTGACACCCTCAGAAACCTGGGTATAAATATTAATCTCAATGTATATGATATCAAAGATGATACATTAGACCTTAGCCGTCTGATAAAAAACGGAACACTGGCAGACGTTGACCTTGTAATAGGTCCAGTTTATTCTTCGAATCTTACTCTTCTTTCAGATTATTTACAGGGGAAAGGCATACCCATCGTATCACCTGTCCCGGTGATGAGTGATACAGTGCTCAATAATCATCCTGAACTGTTCCTTTCTGTGTCCTGTATCGATGTGGCTCAGGATGCGATAGCAAAAAAGGTGGGAGAGTATTTTTACAGTAATGTGGTGTTTATTCATGCCGATACGGCAGGAATCGATAGAGATGTTATTAACTTCCGTGAAAAGATCTTAAATGAACTTAGCTCCAGAATGCCTGATGAACAGATCAGATTCAGGGAATTACTGTTCTATAGCCGTTCGTTGTTTTCCAGTGATTCAATAAACAGATTGGAACATGCTCTTTCAGAAAATGTTAATAATATTACTGTTATCGCATCGGAAGATGCTGCTGTTATTGGTGAAACCCTTATGGATATCCACTCTTTGTCAAGACAGTATGATATTACAGTTTTTGGGTATCCTGTTATTCGTCAACTTGATAATCTCGATCCCAAATACCTTTTCGATCTTGACCTCCTTCTCTTTTCTCCTTATTGGATCGATTACTCAAGAGAAGACGTACGCCAGTTTAATTCCGACTTTGTAAACAAGTTCATGACTCAGCCTTCTGAATCAAGTTACGCATGGATAGGCTATGATATTTTATATTACTTCGCCAGTGGACTGGCACTTTTTGGGCATGATTTTATTTCACACCCCGAAATTCATTATCCCGATCTGCTGAGAAATGAGTTTGAGTTCAGAAGAGAAAGTATGAAAGATGGCTTTGAAAATATTAAATTATTCCCTGTCCGTTTTTCACGCGACTATGAAGTAATACTTGAACCGGAACAGAAAACAGAACTTTTTTAATGTTTTCTATAGTCAGAAAGAAATACTGAAGAAGTCTTTTGTTAATAAAAATTAACAAAGGGGAATAATAAAAGAATATTAATTGTCTATTAGACGTGTAGAAAATGAATGTATCGTACAGGCAGGCTGACGAGGATATGCTGGTGAAAGCTTCACTGAAAGGAGACACCACAGCATTCGGGGAGATAGTCAACCGATACCGAAGGCTGGTAGCCCGTACTGTAAAAGGAATGCTTGGCGATACAGTGTTTGCAGAAGATATAGGGCAGGAAGTGTTTGTAAAACTATATTATTCACTGCCGGAATTCAGAGGTGAGGCCAGACTGTCAACATATATTCAGAAAATAGCAGTCAATCTTACCCTGAATGAAATAAAGAGAAGAAAAAGAATGTTCTCATTATTCCTGTCAAAAGGAAATAATGAAATGTATGAATACGAAATCCCTGATGAGGAAAGTAGTGATAAGAGAGAAGCAAAAGAACTGGTAAACAAAGCTTTGATGCAGCTGGATCCGAAATTCAGAATAGTGGTTGTAATGAGAATGTTACAGGGCTATTCTACCAAAGAAACAGCAGAAATTCTCAAGCTGCCGCTGGGGACAGTCCTTTCAAGGCTTTCCAGAGCTCAGGAACAATTAAAAGAGATTTTACAAAAACTTTGATATTATGAACCCCACAGAAATCAAAAAACTTATCCTTGAATCACAGAAGACTGATTGTGATACAAAAGAAATAGCCAGACAGCTGGAAGCGAAAGGTGTATCGTTCGATTTCAGCAAGGATTTTAACAATAAAATACTGTCACGGCTTTCGGACCGGACAGTTTCCATGATACCAGAATCGGATTTTACCAGAACTCTTAATACAGTCTTCTACCGTATAGCAATAACAGGAATAGCTGCAATAGTCTTTTTAATGATCTCAATTTATTTGATGGAAGGTTCTGTAAGTATTAATTCGTTATTAGGTATGGGCAACCTGTATGATGAATCTGTTCTTTGTTTGTTAACCGGGATTTAATTTTTGTATATAATGAAAGTAAAACCTGTTATAATTGTAATAGTTATCCTGGCTATCGGATTCGTTCTCGGGATGTTGACTTCGGCACAGATAAGGCTCCGTAAAATGGAACCGGTCAGGTTTTATATCTCAAGAGAACATTTCAGAGACGGATTTTATAAATCAATCCAGGCAGACGAAAAACAGATCGTCGAACTGGATAAGATCCTTGATAAGTATGAAAAACTTAATTTTGATCTTCTGGAAAATTACCGGAAAGGTTTTGAACAGAACATGGAAGATATGCAAAAGGATTTTGAATCAGTCCTTACCAGAGAGCAACAAAACATACTGAGGGAATTTGAAGAGAAAAGGCAGCAAATGTTCAGAGATGCCAGAAAAAACTTTGAAAATGATTCTCTTAACAGGAGGTTTGACAGGAGAGACCGCCGGCCGGGAGGCCCTCCGGATCACCGGCCTTTCCCGGGAAACAGACCTCCCGACACTGATTACCGTTTCAGAGATCAAAAACCAATGCTTCCTCCGGCAGAACAAACAACGCAAGTGACAGAAGATACTACTACTCTGTAGTGAAAAGAAGATAATCCTGTAAGATGGGAAGATCATCAGGATTTACTCCTGACCCGATAAGCAAAGGCTTATCCTCAGACAGGATAAGCATGAGTTTTTCTTGTGTTATCTCATCACTTAACAAAGACCTTCTGTAAAGGTCAACGGCTTCTTTCCTGTTACCCTTACACAGAGCAAGATGCCCCATATTGATAAGATCATGGGCATTCAGTTTGCCTGCAGCCAGCCTGTCATAATATTTTTCTGAATCATCCAGCCTCCCCAGGGCAAGGTAACAATAAGCTATCGGCCTCAGGATATTAAGATTCCCCGGATCATTGTATTCTATCCTGAAATAATATTTGAGAGCTGCTTCATAATCTTTCAGATCGAGATAACAATGAGCTGTCATTATTGTTGTGTGATTGTTTTCAGGCTCCATATTACCTGCCTGAAGATAGTGTTCCAGAGCTTCTTCAGTACGGCCCAGACGACGCAGACATAAAGCTATTTTCTTGATCGTCCATGGCTTACGGTCAATCAGCTCAGCCCTCCTGTAGTTCTTCAAAGCATTCTCGTAATCCGATATCTGTTGGTAACAATAGCCTGTCTTTTCATATAACTGGGCATCATCCGGCTTCCTGTCAACCTGCCTGAGATATAACGAAAGAGCATCATCATAAAAATCCTTGCTGAAGAAATAATCTGCCAACCCCGTTTCTGCTTCCTCAGTTTTACAGGTAAGCCTGAAGAAACTGGAATTATATATGTCGAGCCTTCCTGTAAAAATATCCTCAAACTCTTTTCTGTAAGGTGATAATTTGAAGAATCTGTATATATCCTGAAGATACTGGGTTACATTGATTCGGAACTTCCTGTCTGGATCAATAACTGATTCGTCTTCTTCAAGCTGTTGTAATCCTTCCAGCTCCATTTTGAATACCTTTAACATCATACTTTTTTGAGCTGACGGGAGATATTTGAGATTGAGAATAAGAGAAAACTTATCAGAATTACATATAAATGGTGTTTTATACATTGCTTCAGCCAACTGATTCGTCCCCGGACCAAGTATCTCGTCCCTGAAAATTTCATTCACAACCTCATGATCGGGATAGAAAGGCATAAACCAGTTCTGGAAATCCTTAAAAAAATCGAAATGCTTGAGATTGGCAAATGCCGACATATAAACATCTGCACCCTCCATCTGTAACTTTGTCAGTTCTTCCATCGTCCTGAATATCTCTTCAGAACCACTGAACATCTCTGACCAGTCGGGATTCTTTTCTTCATTCTTATCTTTGGGCAGGATATTATCAAGATCCAGCTTATCTTCCAGCTGAGGCCTTAATTTAGCTACCTGTGGCAGAATCTCGTCGTGCAGCTTCCGGCTGAGTTTCTCCGTTTCCCGTGACCGTATAGTCTGTAGTACTATTAACCTGCAGTGTTCCCTGAAGGTTTTGGAATGTGCCATCTTTTCTATAGCCGTGATCACCTCCGGGTAAAGAAGTATCCTGCCGTTATAATAATGCAAATTCAGTATTAAACCTGACAATGCCCTTTCCATTACCTGTTCTTTTCCCGACTCGTATATCTTTATCAGATGAAATAATTTCTCTGTCTGCCAGTTCCTCAGGAAACTAAGGGTAATAGCAGTTGTGAATATACTTGATTCGTACCACCTGAATTTTCCGGAATTAAGGAAGATATTTATCAGACTGTCCTCTGCTTCTCCATAATAATCTGTAAGCCAGAAATGGTTGAAAATACTTTTTATCAGCTGATTATGCTTTTTGGATATTTCAGATTCCGGATCAGGGTTTATCTCATTGCTTAACTTTAACCATTCATCAAGTTCCGATTTAAACATCAGATCATCAACCGACTCAACAATAGTTTTCCCGGAAAGCTTCTGCTCTTTTTCAGTTTGCTGTTTTAGCCAGTATGTGTTCCATCCCGAAGTACGTGACAAAATGTCCTGTCTTACTTTGTCAGAAAGCTCTAAAATAGACTGTATTAGCTTGATATATATTTTGCTGCGCTCCGGATCATCAATGCCTTCAATAGTATAGGTAAGCATGTTCCTGTACGTCATTACCAGATTATCATATTCGTCGCGCAAATCACCCGACGAAGCTGATGATATCATATCCTTCAGGATATCAAGGCTTTGTTTGATCTTTTTTGCGGAAACAAGAGAACAAAGCTGCTTGTGTTGTTGTATTACCTTCCTCGTATCCATCTGTTAATCAAATCCAAAATTATCAATAGATAATTATTGTTATGTTCTTTTTAAAATGTATGCAATAATCAGGCCGTCAGTTTGAACATGACAATATGATAAACCAGGATGTCGGTTATGCAGACCAGAATATTTCAAAATAAATACCCGATACTGATATATCCTTTGATTTTGTTATAGTGTTCTTCCTTTCCGTATGATCCGTACATTATACCCGCTCTTACAGGACCTATTAATGACATATATCCAACCTCGGCCCCATAGCCTGAAATAAGAGAATACCCAATATCTCGGTTGGCTTCCTGAGCTGCAAAGATGTTTCCGGATAGACTGAAGTGCAAATCTTTCAGTAATTCCCAGTCGAGACTTATTCCGAGGCCGGCAAATGATTTAACAGGTATCTGGTTGGAATGAAAGCCTGTCAATGGGACAGATCTTCTGTTCAGAGGAGTCTGACCACCCAGGAGATAAAAATTATTCTGTGACGAAATGGAATCACAATCTGTTATATGAAGAATATCACCACTAAAAGAAAAAGTGAATTTGTTGTTCCTGCTTATGTATTGTTGGTAATGAGCTTTTAATGTAAAAAACCTCTCGAAAGAAAAAATTCCCGGATCATCCTTTGTGTAACCATTCCTTACAGTCCCCATCTTTATATGACCCTTGATGAGTTGTGAACCGCTTGCCTGAATTGTCATCATTGCCCCTCTGTCAGGGAAACAGGGTTTGTCCAGACTGTTTATACTGTAATCATACAAGAGGTTGAGATAATCATAAGAGTAATGTTTCCAATAGCTGTCTGACACATAGCGCGGCAGCAGATACAGATTGTCGTAACTAAATGATAAACTCATCATCTGATTAAGTCCCAGTAGTCGGTTAATACTTAATCCGGTTGAGATATTACGGCTTAGGACATCTCCCGTTTCACTGCCCATATTAAGTTTTGGTATTCTGGTGTTATCGGCATTGAAATCGAGTGAGAATCCAAGTTTTTCATTACTGTTAATATATTGGCGGAATGAGTTCCTGATACGGTAATATTGTCCTATGTAATAATCAAGATCAAATACTGAAGCCGGAGTCAGAAGATTTTTAAAGGATAAAGAAAGAGGGATTCCCGATCCGAGCGCGTTATCATAGTGGACCGAAGCATAAACCATTGACTTAGGCATTTCAATACAATCTATTACAAGGATAAGTGAGTCACGACGTGGCTCTACACGGTATTTGACTTTTTCAAACCATCCCTTGCCATAGAGTAATTCTATTTTGTCAAACAGCATATCTTTGCTAACCTCCTGCCGGGGCTCTATATCAAGAAGTCCGAGGATCTGTTTGTCAGGAATTACATTGTTTCCGCTTATCTCAATATCATCAAAAGCATAGTGTTGCCTGTTCAGAATATTTTCCAGAGGTTTTTGTTCGCCAAGTTCGTTTAATGAATCAGCAAGTCTTTTAAATTTTTCCCTGAAAGGTAAAGCTGCTTTGTATCCTCTGTGAACAAGGGAGTCAGCTGCATTGAAATCGAACGATGACATCCCTTTTAATTCCGGTATTATCAGATAGTCAACCAGCGCCTTTTGTTCTTCAAAATCCAGGATACTTCTTGACATCACTATCTGTTTGACTATACCCGTTACATCCTGCAGTTCTTCTTCTGTATTGGGTTTGGCTGCGGTATATGATCCAATAACTATATCTGCCCCCATCTCCTTAACCTCTATGGCAGGGAAGTTTCTGATGAATCCTCCGTCAGACAATAAGGCTGTGTCTATCTTAATAGGAGAGAAAACCGAAGGTATTGCTGAACTGGCCCGCATGGCATCAGGCAGATACCCTTTCTTAAGAATGACGTTCTTTACTGTGAGAAGATCAGTGCCAACGCATACAAAAGGAATAGGAAGTTTCGAGAAATCATTTATGTCGGCAGCCGGCCAGCCATAGTAACTCAGATAATTCTCTATCTGTTGCCCGGAGATCAGTCCGGATGGAAGCATGAATTTCTTGAAGGATACAGGAAGAGATATTATACTGTTGTTAAAATGCCTTTTTTCCGGGAAAATGATCCTGTTTTGCGGAATAGTGTTTGACATTATCAGATCCCAGTTAACAGCCTTACATATTTTGTGCAAACTGTCAGCCGTATAACCCATGGCATAATACCCACCCATGATACTGCCCATACTGGTCCCGGATATATAATCCGGACGCAGACCAGCCTCTTCCATAACTTTCAGGACTCCTACATGAGCCATCCCCAGAGAACCGCCTCCGCTTAATACCAGACCTACAGTCGGCCTTCCGGTATTATCCTGAGAGAAAGCAGTGAAAGATGGGGGAAAAGTCAGACCCGATATGAGGATCAGACATTTAATAACTATGTTATTCAATAATAAACATTGAAAATACTTATGTATCTTTCTGAACATTCCTGTTTTGCATTTTAATCAGGCAAGATACTAAATTTCCGTATTTTTATAACATGAAAAAAGCTCCCGGATATGTCGGAAAATGGCTGCCGACAACAAAAAATGAAATCGACAGACTGGACTGGGACCAGCCTGATGTTATTATTTTTTCAGGAGATGCCTATGTCGATCATCCCTCTTTCGGAGCAGCTGTGATAGGCCGGGTCATCGAACATGAAGGATTTAATGTGGCAATAGTTCCACAACCTAATTGGAAGGATGACCTTCGAGATTTCAGAAAACTTGGAGTTCCAAAGCTCTTTTTTGGTGTAACAGCAGGTAACATGGATTCAATGGTTAATCATTACACTGCTGCCAGACGCTTACGCTCAAATGATGCTTATACACCCGGAGGTAAAGCAGGGTTCAGACCGGATTATCCGACTATCGTATATACCCGTATACTGAAAACACTATTCCCTGATGTGCCGGTGCTTATCGGGGGTATAGAAGCCTCAATGCGACGTTTAACTCATTATGATTACTGGAAAGATAAGATCGAACCATCAATCCTTATCAGCAGCGGAGCCGATATGCTTATCTACGGTATGGGGGAACCCCCTGTCAGGGAATTGATGCGATTATTGGGTAAAGGTGTCCCTTTCCATTCTCTTAGGACACTCCCTCAGACTTCAGTTGTAATATCGGCTAATGAACCTTTACCTCCGGGGAAATACTGGAAAAATATTGAGCTTAATAGCTATGAACAATGCCTTAATGATAAGAAATCTTTTGCAGCAAACTTTGTGACCTTTGAAAAAGAATCAAACAGGATAAAGGCAGCACGGCTGATCGAAAAAACAGGAGATAAAAAAGTCATTGTCAATCCCCCTTGCGATACCATGAATGAAAAAGAAGCCGACAGTAGTTATGATCTTCCATATATGTACAGCCCTCATCCAAGATACAATAAGAAAGGGTCTATACCAGCCTTTGAAATGATTAAATATTCTGTAAATATACACAGGGGTTGTTTTGGCGGTTGTAGTTTCTGTGCGATAGCTGCCCATCAGGGTAAACAGATTATAAGCCGGTCAGAGAGATCCATACTGAGAGAAGTGGAAAAAATATCACAGTTACCCGGTTTTAAAGGTATTATTACCGACCTTGGAGGTCCTTCAGCCAATATGTACGGCATGAAAGGGAAAGAAAAAGATGTATGTCTTAAATGTTCGAGACCATCCTGCTTATGGCCCGCAATTTGTCCTAACCTGATTATTGATCACAGCAGACTGTCGGATCTTTACAAAAAAGCCGGGGAGATACCTGGTGTAAAGAAAATATTCATAGGAAGCGGTATACGCTATGATATGCTTTTACCCGGATGGAACAGGAAAGCAGGAAGGGCCGAAGATGAATATCTTACCAGACTTGTAAAAAAACATACATCGGGCAGGCTCAAGGTAGCTCCTGAACATACCAGTAAAAAAGTACTTGACCTGATGCGCAAAGTACCTTTTGATCTGTTCAAAGAACTAAAAAGACGATTCGGAAAAATAACTGAACAGCAAGGATTGAAGTATGAAATTGTGCCTTATTTTATTTCCTCACATCCGGGATGTACAGAAGAAGATATGAAAGAACTGGTTACGGAAATTAAATCGCTCAATATAAAACCTGAACAAGTCCAGGATTTCACTCCTACACCAATGACTCTTTCGACCCTTATCTATTATACCGGTTTTAATCCTTATACCAACAGTAAAGTCTATGTGGCAAAAAAACCGGAAGAGAAGGCAAGACAGAAAGAATATTTTTTCTGGTATAAAAAACACAGTAGAAAGAGGAGTGGTGAGTGGTGAGTAGTGAGTGGTGAGTAGTGAGTAGTGAGTAGTGAGTGGTGAGTGGTGAGTGGTGAGTGGTGAGTGGTGAGTGGTCAATGCTTAAATAGCATTTAATTGTTAAAAAACATTAAAATAAATTACTAAAAGTTGTTATTGGTTTAGAGAAAAATGACTAATTTGGTAAACGAATAACTAGTAAAGCAGAACTAAATAATAAAAGAAATGATGCTTTATCGAAAATCTTTGCCAGGGGTTGTTTTTCTGTTATTGTTCATGATTAGCTGCAGTAATTCTGATTTTTCAGAGAAGAACAGCTTAATACTATTTGATCTTAAAGAGTTAAGAGAGGTGACAGCTCTTAAATTATCAGATTTAGGGGCAGAAGAGATAGAATATATTCCATTAGAAACCTGTGAGCAGAGTGTTATAAGCAGAATAAGCAAAATAATTGTTTCCAGTGATTTTTTTCTCGTTGTTTATTCTACCGATATCTACATGTTTCGTCATGATGGTTCTTTTGTCAGAATGTTAGGTGCTCAGGGGAGGGGGCCTGGTGAGTTCAATGTTGTACATGATATTGATATTAATCCTGCAGATGAAAATATATATATTGTAGACGGCTGGCAGCAGAAATTTTTTGTTTTTTCCGTTGATGGTGATCTGATAAGAACATTTAAGAGTCCTGTTTCTGCAGCTCTTAATTTCAGGTTCACCGGTGACGGTATTCTGAGTTATAATCAAAATCACATGGGAGTAATTGAAAACAGTTTTATTCTGTTTGACACAACAGGGCTGGTGATCAGGAATTTCCCAAATAAATATCCCTGGAAAAGAACTGTCCCCAATGTCGCTTATCAGGCAGAAAACATCTTTTATAAATATAATAGACAACTTTTTAAAAAAGAGATTTATTGCGATACTATATTCTTATATAATAATCAGGCTTTTGAGCCACATGCAGTTATCGATATTGGAAGCCTTCGTCTGACTCCGGAAGCAAGAACAGAGGAGACAGGTTTGTTTATTCTGCATAATTTCCTTGTCCCAATGAATCTGTTTGAATTTGGTGACTATATTTTTTACGAGTTTATTAATCCCCGCATTGACGAATCAAAGAAGATGGCATTTATTGCTTCAAAGAATGACCATTTCAGAGCAGTTATCGATTCTGAACAAGGTCTCATCAATGATCTTGACGGTGGTCCAGATATCAGTCCCAGGGGTGTCTGGGATGATAATACCCTTTTTACCTGGGTTGAAGCAATGGATTTTAAGGAGTGGGTTAAATCGGAGGCATTCAGCCATTCACAGAACAGATTTCCCCTTAAGAAAGCTGAGCTTGAGAAACTGGCAAACAGCCTTAAGGAAACAGATAATCCGGTTCTGGTTCTGGTTCGCTTTGAAAATTAAAGAACCCGGGCAAAATAATATTTGCACGCAGGCTCTGCCTGACAATTAGAGGACAGATATAAATGAGTTAGTCTGTTATTTTGCCATGTGACTGACGGGGCGGAAGCATGCAGAAAGGTTAATAGCTGGAGGCGGGAAACTCGAAGCCCGGCTGAGATTTTGTACAGCATAAGAAACAAACTGAAGTGGAGATTCTGAGTCAGCAGAAAGGAAA
>DAINPM010000056.1:0-8993 GCA_036743455.1 Bacteroidales bacterium
TTTTGTAATCCAGCCTCCCTTTTCCTCTATCCTCCAAATTTTTGTATACTATTTTGTATTTTTACTACTATGTATTGCATACTATTATATTTTTTATATATCTTTGTGTTGTTATAGTATTTTCAACATATAAGGGTAAATGAAACAATTAATTGATCAAAAAGTTCTCATATACTCCTGAAACCTCTAATAACAGAGAAAAAGTGTCAACTCACAAAATTTAAAATAAATACAGATGAAACTAACAGTCAGTATCAATCTGGGAGGCTATTCCTTCAATATCGATGAAGATGCCTATTCGGAACTGAAAAGGTATCTCAAAAACCTTGAATTAAATCTGGCAACCGAAGAAAGTTCTGCTGAGATCCTATCCGACATTGAATCCCGGATAGCTGAGCTCTTTCGTGCAAAACTTAATGCTTATAAGCAGGTAATAAACATAGATGATGTCAGGTCGGTAATTGTTATTCTGGGAAGTCCTGAAGACATATCCGACGGAGAAAACACTACTGCAGGTGATAAATTTTCCAAACCTGGTTATCACAGGATGTATCGTGATACGGATCACCGGATAATAGGTGGTGTATGCGCCGGGATGGGAGCTTACTGGAATCTCGATCCCTGGATAATCAGAATAATATTCATTGTTCTTACACTATTAGGTGGAGCCGGTATATTGATATATCTCATTCTTTATATTGTTCTGCCTGAGGCAAAAACAACAGCCCAGAAAATAGAAATGAAAGGCGAACCTGTAAATATTCACAACATAAAAGAATTTGTTAAGAAGGAATTTGATGAAGTCAGAAAGAACTTGAAACTGTAAGAAAAACAGAGGGATAGAATATGTTATCTGTTAAACATTAAAATAATAATTATGGATCTTGAAAATACAAAGGCACAGATGCGAAAAGGGATTCTGGAGTATTGCATTTTATCAGTACTGTCACGGAGTTCATGTTATGCCAGCGATATAATAAAAGAACTAAAAGAAGCCAGGGTGATAGTAGTTGAAGGCACACTTTATCCGCTTCTTACAAGGCAGAAAAATGCCGGACTACTAAGTTACAGGTGGGAAGAATCACCACAAGGCCCTCCGCGAAAATATTACGAGCTTACTGATACAGGCAAACAATATCTTTCCGAGCTCGACAGATCATGGAAAGATCTTGTGGAATCGGTAGATCTTATCCGCTCCAGATAAATACTATCAATTACCTTAAAACTAGAGAAATGGATAAAACCATAAATATTAATCTTGGAGGGATCCTGTTCAGCCTTGAAGAGGATGCATACCATACACTCCGTGACTATTTACAGTCAATAGATATGAAATTCCGGAATGCGGAGGGAGGTAATGAAACTATTGAAGATATTGAGCTTCGCATAGCCGAAATATTCCAGTCACAAAGAGGAACAGCCGGTGTCATAACCAGGCAGAATGTTGATAACATGATATCTGTTATAGGACAGCCTGAAGATTTTGGATTAACAGAAGAAGAAGACAAAGATCTGTCCGGGAAGGGTCATTCCTTTCAGAGAAAATACCTGTACAGAAACAGCAGTGCAAAAATTATTGGCGGTGTATGTAGCGGAATGGGAGATTATTTCAATACTGACCCCGTATGGTTCAGGATTCTTTTTATTATCCTGACCTTAATGTACGGGCTGGGAATTTTCATTTATATTGTATTGTGGATAGCTCTCCCTTCTGTCTCAACCAATTCATCTGCAGGCAGCAACCACATTTCCGGTCTGCACAGATACAACTCAGGCAACAGATACGGAAACACAGATCCTGCTTCAACAACATCTTCAGGCAATGCTGTAAATGAAGTATTCGGGGCTATGGGTAAGGGTATTTACATTATAGCAAGAGTATTTCTTATAATCCTTGGAGTATTATTACTGGCATGTGCTTTTCTTGCACTATTTTCATTCATAATGGTATTCATTCTGAAATTCCCTTCTGCCTTTGCCACTGACATAACAGGTTTTCATCTTACCTGGATCCCTGATTTCATTAACTATCTTGTTGAACCGGGTCTGGTTCCCTGGGTCAAAGCCCTGATCATTGCCACTGTATCCATCCCTTTGTTAATGATAATCTACGGAGCAATAAGATTAATATTCTGGTTCCGGGCAAATGACGGATACCTGTGGCTGACAGGCCTGATTATCTGGTTGCTGAGTGCTGCAGCCCTGTCGGTAATAATGTTTAATGAAGGAATAGGTTTCGCTGAATATGCAAAGGCTGAATCACAAAATTATTTTTATTCAAACCCTGATACCCTTTTTATCCTGTCAGGAGCAGAATTATCAGATCTGGACTATGATAATGAAATCGTTCTGCCAAATGAAGACTACAGTATCTTTTTCTCTGACAATGACAAACAGATGTTCGTGTACACTCCCCTGGATATATTGCCTTCCCAAGATGGAGAAAACAGACTGGTGGTAATAAAAAAATCGGCAGGCCGTAGTAAAAGGCATGCACTTGAAAACGCAAACAGCTTATTATATAATTATGAGATCACCGGAGATACTTTAATAATTGATGAATACAGTACAATCCCTCATGGTTCGAAGTGGTCCTTTCACAATCTCAGTCTCCGGCTGTTAGTCCCAGGAGGCACTGTAGTCTATATGGACGAAACCACTGCAAGGCAACTCCGTTCGGTAAACAACTTCAATGATTCAGAAAGAAGACACAAAAACAGCTATTGGATAATGACAGATAACGGACTCAGTAGTATCAAATAACATTACAAATAAAAACACTGAAATTATTGGCATTTTCATCTGTTTAATAGGGGAAAAAACCAAAATAAGAATTGAATATCAGGAAATAAAAACAGTGAAGCCTTAATATATGTGGCTTCACTGAAAAATATTCAAACCATCTGTCTTTGAAACAAGACTGCAGACAGACAGTATAATTCTGACAGTTTTATCTTTTTGCTATAGGCATATAAGGTTTTCTTTCGCATACATTTTTAAATGCCGGTCGTATTATTCTCTTGGCTGAGAAAGTCAGTTCTTCCAGCCGGTGTGCGGTCCATCCTGCTATTCTGGCCATGGCAAAAAGAGGAGTATAAAGCTCTTTAGGTATCCCTATACATGAATAAACGAATCCCGAATAAAAATCAACATTGACACAAACTACTTTAGCTGATTTTTCTCCTTTGAATTTACTAAACACTTCCGGAGTGATGCGTTCAATAAGCGAATACAATTCGAATTCATCACATCTGCCTGCTTCAATAGCCAGTTCTCTTGCTTTTTCTTTTAACAACACTGCCCGGGGATCAGATAATGTATATACGGCATGTCCTACCCCATAAATAATCCCGGTACGGTTGTGAGCTTCTTTTTTCAGTATTTTAAGCAGATAATTCTCGACTTCTTTTTCATCTTTCCAGTTCTTCACGTTCTTCTTGATATCCTCCATCATATCAAGCACCCGAAGATTTGCCCCGCCATGCAAGGGACCCTTTAACGAACCAATGGCTGAAGTGACAGCAGAATAAATATCTGTTTCCGTTGAACTTGTCACCCTCATAGTGAATGATGAGTTATTTCCTCCTCCGTGTTCCGCATGAAGAACCAAAGAGAGATCTACCAGATCAGCCTGCAACTTTGTATAATAACCTTTACCCTTGATCAGGTAAAGAAAGTTTTCAGCAGTAGATAATTCCGGGTTTGGATGGCGTATTGAGAGTGTCTTGTTCTGATAGGCATGTCGTAAGGCCTGATAGGAATAAGCAATAATAACAGGAAATTTTGCAATAAGGTTGAGTGATTGCCTTACCATATTATTAAGAGAGATATCATCGGCATTATCATCGAGTGTATACAGACCCAGAACCGATCTTGCAAGCATGTTGAGAACATCTTTACCTTTCATTGACAATATCATATCCATTGTGAAAGGGTCAGGCAGGTTTCTTAATGTTTTAAGATGGGATGAGAAATCATCCAGTTCACCTTTTTGTGGAAGATGCCCGGTGAGCAAGAGATAAACAGTCTCATCAAAGCCGTGCCGTTTCTCCCACTGGAATCCATGAGTTATATCTTCAACATCTATACCCCTGTAGAATAGTTTTCCCGGGACTGGTATCACTTTCCCGTCTTCCTTTTTGTACCCGACAACATCACCAATATTTGTAAGACCGACAAGAACACCAGTACCGTCGTTGTTTCTCAAGCCTCTTTTTACATCAAATTGTTCGAAGAGATCATTATTTATATAGCACGATTTACGTACCATATCTTCCAGTGTGTTAAAGAAATTATCGTTTCCCATTAATAAAAGGTATTAAGTATACTTTACATATTATTTATAATCGAGTCTGCAAAACCGGAAGTACTCATCAGATTTGCATTATCCATCAGCCGATGGAAATCATAAGTGACATTTTTATTCAGGATCGTCTTCTCCAGACTGCCATAAATAATATCGGCAACTCTGTTCCATCCAAGGTATTCAAACATAAGTGCTCCGGAAAGGATCAATGAACCGGGGTTCACTTTATTCTTATCAGCATATTTGGGTGCTGTACCATGAGTAGCTTCGAAAATAGCATGACCGTTTTCAAAATTGATATTTGCACCTGGGGCTATCCCTATCCCACCCACGATTGCAGCAAGGGCATCAGATATGTAATCCCCGTTAAGGTTAAGAGTTGCTATTACAGAATATTCTGCCGGTCTTGTAAGTATTTGCTGGAGAAAGGCATCAGCAATTACATCTTTCACTATTATTTTCCCCGCATACTGTGCTTTCGACATCATTTCCCTGGCAGCTTCTTCTCCTTTCGAGGCTGCAATTTCATTATACTGCATCCATGTAAATACATCTTCACCGAATTCTCTCTCTGCAAGAGCATAACCCCATTTCATAAAAGCCCCTTCAGTAAACTTCATTATATTGCCTTTATGAACGAGGGTGACGGAGGGCAGACGTTTTTCAATAGCAAACTTAATAGCTTGTCTTATAAGCCTTTCCGATCCTTCAACGGATACAGGTTTTATGCCGAAAGATGAAGTTTCCGGAAAGCGTATCTTCTTCACTCCCATCTCTTCAACAAGGAATTTTTTAAACTTTTCTGTCGCTTTATCTCCGTACATATATTCAATGCCTGCATAAATGTCCTCAGTATTTTCCCTGAAAATATGCATATTAACCCTTTCAGGGTTTTTGACCGGACTGGGCACTCCCTTAAAATATTTTACCGGTCTGTAACAGGTATAGAGATCCAGTTCCTGTCTCAGGGCAACATTAAGTGATCTCATTCCTTCACCGACAGGTGTTGTAAGAGGTCCCTTGATGCCTACAAGATATTCTCTGAATGATTCAAGGGTTTCAACAGGCAACCAGTTCCCGGTCTGCCTGAAGGCTTTCTCTCCTGCCAGTACTTCTTTCCAGTCAACAGCCCTGCTTCCCTGGTAAGATTTATCTACCGCATTATCAAAGACCCTTACTGCTGCCTGCCATATATCAGGACCAATACCATCACCTATAATGAATGGGATAACTGGTTTATCCGGAACTGACAAGCGTCCGTTTCTTATTCCTATTTTTTCTCCTTTTACCATCGTATTATCTTCTGTGTCTTTGTATCTGTTTACATCCGGCATTTATTATCATGATCCGGTACAATTAATAAATGCTGCCCGTTTGTTTCTTCTTTATCAGATTCAGCGCACTCCCGGCTCTGAACCACTCAATCTGAACATTATTATATGAGTGATCCGCAAGGAATTGCTCTTCTGTCCCGTCAGAATGATGAAGAGTTACGGTCAGTTTGTTTTCAGGTGAAAATTCTTTCATTCCTGTTATGCTTATTTCATCATCTTCCCTTACTTTCAAATAATCGTCAGCATTATCAAATGTGAGTGTGAGGATTCCCTGTTTCTTTAGATTGGTCTCATGTATCCTGGCAAATGATTTGACTATTATTGCCTTCACGTTAAGGAATCTGGGTTCCATTGCCGCATGTTCCCGGGAAGAACCTTCTCCAAAATTTTCTTCTCCGATAACCACTGACCCTATTCCTTTTCTCTTATAATCAAAAGCTACTTCGGGCACCGGGGCATATTGTTTTGTGACCTGGTTCAGTATATTATTTGTCTGCTTGTTAAAATAGTTTGTTGCCCCTGTCATATAATTCCATGAAATATTTTCCAGATGTCCTCTGTATTTCAGCCATTTCCCGGCCATTGAGATATGGTCTGTAGTACATTTCCCGGCAGCTTTTATAAGCAATTTAAGATGTTTAAGATCTTTCCCGTCCCATTCCCTGAAAGGTATAAGCATCTGAAGTCTTTCCGATTTCCTGTTCAGCTTTATTTCACCTTTTTTCCTACCCAATGGTTTTTCAATTGTTTTCAGCGTCCTGACAAAATCTTCCGGAGGCAGGCTTGATCCTCCGGGCTCCTGAAGCATAACCGGTTTTCCTTTAGAATTCATGATAGGATCGGTTAGAGGATTGAAAGTGAGTTTCCCGGATATAGCAATTGCTGCAACCATTTCCGGGGATGCCACAAAAGCATAGGTATTTGGATTACCATCTGCACGTCTGGCAAAATTCCTGTTGAAAGAATGAATAATTGTGTTTTTCCTGGTTTTATCCGTGTCTTTTCTATCCCACTGTCCTATACACGGGCCGCAGGCATTGGCATATATTTCTCCGCCAGCTTCTCTGAAGAGGTCGAGGAAGCCCTCTTTTTCTGCTATTTTTCTTATCAGATCCGATCCGGGAGATATCTTCATCGGAGCTTTTGGAATAATTTTTTCTCTCAGGGCATTTTTAAGTACTGAAGCGGCTCTGGCAATATCCTCATAGGAAGAGTTGGTGCACGACCCGATAAGTCCGGCAGACACATCTTCAGGCCATCCATTCTTGCTGCATTCTTCTTTCATCAGTGAAACTGGAGTAGCGACATCAGGAGAGAAGGGACCATTTATATAAGGTTCTGTTTCTGAAAGATTTATTTCCAGATAATTATCAAAATATAATTGTGGTTCATCATATACATCAGGATCTCCTCTCAAATGTTCACTTATTTCCGATGCCATCACAGCTATTTCTTCTCTTCCTGTAGCCTTCAGGTAATCATACATCTGCTGGTCGAAACCAAACAATGAACAGGTTGCCCCTGTTTCTGCTCCCATATTACATATAGTGGCTTTCCCGGTAGCTGATATTGATTCTGCTCCTTCCCCGAAATATTCAATTACTGAACCTGTTCCGCCTTTTACGGATAACATACCGGTTATTTTGAGTATCACATCTTTCGCCGATGCCCATCCGTTAAGCCTGCCTTTAAGATTAATCCCTATGATCTTGGGAAACTTAAGTTCCCAGTTCATCCCGGCCATCACTTCCACTGCATCGGCACCTCCTACTCCTATAGCCATCATTCCAAGTCCTCCGGCTGTGGGAGTATGTGAATCGGTCCCTATCATCAGACCACCAGGCCAGGCATAATTCTCGAAGATTACCTGATGAATGATACCTGCTCCCGGCTCCCAGAAATCCATATTATGAACTGCACATACCGAGTTTAAAAAATCATATACCTCTTTGTTGGTTTCCAGAGCTTTAGCCAGGTCCTCATCTGCTCCGTTACGGGCTATGATAAGATGATCACAGTGAACCGATGCCGGGACATAAGATGACTGTTTCCCTGTGACAAGAAACTGCAGAAGGGCCATTTGGGCCGTGGCATCCTGCATCGCAACCCTGTCGGGAGAAAAATCAACATAATCGACACCCCTGGCAAAAGAAATGATCTTTTCCTGCGATAAATGGCTGTACAGAATCTTTTCAGCCAGAGAAAGGGGCCTGTCAAGAATTTCTTTTATGCTCCGTATCTTTTCAGGCAGTTGCCTGTAGTAAGTTTTTATTTTTTCAATATCAGGATTCATTATTATTCCGGTATCAAATATATACTACTCATTTTCTTATCTGACCGTTACCCTCGACTATCCATTTATGAGTGGTCAGAGCCTCAAGAGCCATTGGTCCTCTCGCATGCAGTTTCTGTGTTGAAATACCTATCTCTGCTCCAAGACCAAATTCCGCGCCGTCAGTAAAAGCAGTGGAAGTATTGAGATAAACTGAGGATGCATCCACTTTAAGGGAGAATTCTTTAAGACAGTCTTTATCTTCTGCTACAATAGCTTCACTGTGTTTTGAGCTGAATTCCGATATATGATCTACTGCCTCATCAAAAGAGGAAACAGTTTTTACGGCCATCTTATATGATAAAAATTCGGTGCCGAAAGAATGATCATCGGCTTTTTCAAGAAGCTTATCGGGATAATGACCTTTCAAAGCAGTATGTGCTTTTTCATCTGCATAAATAATAACATCTGAATCCTTACACAGACTGACAATAAAGGGAAGATCACCAAGGCGCTGTTCATGTACGATAAGGCAATCAAGGGCATTGCAAACACTAACTCTTCTTGTTTTGGCATTATTTACAATATTTTTACCCTTTTCCACATCACCTGATTTATCAAAATAGGTATGACAAATTCCGGCTCCTGTTTCAATAACCGGTATTGATGCATTACTTCTCACATGATCGATAAGGGCCTGGCTGCCACGGGGTATTATCAGATCAACGTAACCACGGGCATTGAGCATCTGCGTAGTTTCTTCCCTTCCGGAAGGCAGCAGAGTTACCATATCCTTGTTCAGACCCGATCCGGCCAACACTTTTTTAATGATTTTAACTATCGCCTCATTTGAACTGACAGCATCACTTCCCCCCTTAAGTACAGACACATTCCCCGACTTAAGACAAAGAGAGAAAACATCAAATGTCACATTGGGCCGGGCTTCATAAATAACACCTATTACACCAAAGGGTACCGCCACTTTTCTAATAAGCATTCCATTGGTCTTTTTATATTCATAGAGGATTTTGCCCACAGGTGAAGATAATCCGGCTACATTGCGTATGTCAGCCGAGATGTT
>DAINPM010000056.1:9093-13170 GCA_036743455.1 Bacteroidales bacterium
GTAGCAAATGTATCGGAATGAGACAGCCATTTTTTCACACCGCTTTTCTTCCTGACCGATGCCGGGAAAAAAGTACTTGGAACATCTTTCCCGCTTACTATATCACTGACAATTGAATCCCTTAACCCATTGGCAATATACACATTTATTCCTTCGGATGCTATTTCACGGGCTATGGAGCATTTGGTTTTCATTCCCCCCCTTCCGAATTCCGACCTTGAAGCAGAAATAAATTTCTCAACACCACCATCATCTTCACGTATCTCCCTGATAAGTTCCGAACTTTCACACCCGGGAACACCGGTATAGATCCCGTCAACATTTGAAAGTAAGATCAGTGTCCCACAATCCATCATTGATGATATCATCCCTGATAGTTCATCATTATCGGTAAACATGAGTTCTGTAACTGCTATTGTGTCATTTTCATTTACAACAGGCAAAACTTTATTCTCCAGCATGGCAAGGATACAGTTCCTCATATTCAGATAATGCTCCCTGTCCCTGAAACTGTCTTTCGTGGCAAGAAGCTGACCGGCAGGAATACCATATTTTCCAAAGAGGAACTGATAATTGGACATCAGTTTAACCTGCCCTATAGCCGCCCATATCTGTTTTGATGATACCAGGTTTGTCTTCTTCGAAGGAGTCAATTCATTTCTTCCTGCAGCAACTGCTCCGGAAGTGATCAGAATAACTTCTATACCCTGCTTGCTCAGAACAGCAATCTCCTCAACAATACGAAGCATCCTTGTAGTATTGAGAGTCCCATCCCTCTGTGCAATAACATTGCTGCCAACTTTTATGGCAATTCTCCTGAACTCATCCCTGATATTTTTCAAGTTGTTATGTATACTCTCCATATTGAGGCAAAATGTTGCAAAATTAACAGTATTTGTGAATATATTCCAGTAAACTGGTAAAAAGGAATCATTTAAGTAAGAGTACAATATAAGATATTTATTTCTATTTCAACAATAAAGTACCTCTCAAACAAGCAATTGTTTAACCAGTATTTTCTGTAATAAAAAAATAATTCATATTATCATCATTAATTTTACTGACCTGACAACATAGCCGGGGTAAAAAATGAATACCATTTTCATTCCAATATTAAATAACTACAACATTATTAACATCTTGCATTAGTATTATCATAAATAAACAGTCATTCGTCAAAATACCAGCATAGTAATTATTTCCTGCATTTGCGGGCACTGCTACATGTATATTGCTGTACTTTAATGCATTATATTGTGCGATATATGTCCGTAGCCCGTTTTTTCGAATAAACGGACATCATATTCGCAGTGTTTTTGACGAAATCCCTTTCCCGTGTTATCAATAAACGGATAGCATAAATATATATGTATATTCTGCTGACAAAAGTTGCCCGGCATAGCTCTATTTGTCGTATTATGAGGCTTTTACGTTTGTCCGGTGTTGTCTTATGTCCTAACTTTACACTCTGATGATCAACATTATTTTTTAAACATTTTATTATAAATGACAAGATGAAAAGAGGGGTTCTGATAATAATGGCTTTGTTCATTTTTGATATATGTACAGCACCTGTACATGATTTAAGACTCAGGATGTTAAGACTACGGTCAGCAACCGAATATGCTGAAAAAAGATTTCATGAGCTCGAATTTGACAGATTCATAAATGACCTTGGTTACCGGGAGTCACACAATAACTGGTTATGTATAAACAGTATCGGTTGCTTCGGTGAATGGCAATTCTCGGAAAAAACCCTTCATCATCTGGGACACAGACAAATAACCCTTAAAAAGTTCCTTGACAATCCCGACATTTTTCCCAGAAAAATGCAAGCTGAAGTTCTAAGGGGATTGATAAAGGTTAATCTGAGTTATTTAAAGAGATATGAGGATTTTGTGGGAAATACTATTCTGGATGTTGTAGTTACCAAACCGGGTATGATAGCTGCATCCCATCTGGGTGGGGCAGGATCTCTGATAAAATTTTTAAAATCAGGAGGAGAAATAAACAGGTCTGATGTCCTTGGGACATCGGTAAGTGACTATTTGAAATATTTCAGTAATTATAATATTGAATAAAGATTTAAACCGTGGAAGTATGAAAGCAATTTACAGAATATCGGCACAGGAAACGGGCACAATCTTTCTCAAGAAAAGGAAGATAGCCAAAGCTCTCCGGTGGTGGCTGAGAGAGAACGGAATAACCTATCAGTACAGCTATTCTTTTGATCGCACAAAGCTTTGGGACTGATACGGTATTATTTTCTTCCCGAATATCCGGAAAGACTTTGGACATTAATCCCGGCTATAGGTTCTTTCCTTACTTTTATATGTATCAAAAAACCATTATCAGGGGTAGATCTTCTTTCCCCGGCATTTTTAAATCATTTTTTTCAGTATCCCCATTACACCTCTGATAAAAGTAGCACTTGTAAGTACTTTTACAACAGGGTTAACCCCTGTTCTTCGTCTGGGGGTAGTTGTTTTTCTTCTGACAGGTTCTTTTCCTGTTTTGCCGGATAATTTCTCTTTTTCAAGACTTTCTAATTTCCTGCCAAGTATTTCGTATGCACTCTCCCCGTCTATCGTCTTACTATATTTTTTAATCAGTTCAGATGACCGGTACACTGCTGATAATTCTTCATCTGAAAGAATATCCATTCTGCTCATAGGAGCCCTTATCATAGTTGCTGCAAGCGGAGTAGGGATACCTTTTTCATTAAGTGCTGTTATCAGGGCTTCTCCTGTCCCAAGAGATGTAATAGTGTCTTCTGTTTTATAATAATCCGAGAGTGGATAATTTTCAGCTGTAAGCTTAATAGCCTTCCTGTCAGCTGCAGTAAATGCCCGTAAGGCATGCTGTATCTTCAGTCCCAGTTGTGCAAGAACACCATTGGGTATGTCAGTTGGATCCTGGGTAACAAAAAAGATACCGATACCCTTTGATCTGATTAGTTTTACTATTGTTTCAATCTGATCAAGCAGGGTTTTACTGGCTTCTTTGAAAATCAGATGAGCTTCGTCTATAAAGATTACAAGTTCCGGCTTTGAAAGATCGCCCATTTCCGGCATCTGATTATACACTTCTGCCAGAAGAGAAAGCATGAAGGTTGAGAAAAGCTTGGGCTTATCCTGAATATCGGTCAGTCTTAATATATTAATATACCCCTTACCGTTTTTATCCCTTCTCAGGAGGTCCATAATATCAAAGGACAATTCTCCGAAGAAAAGATCTCCTCCCTGTTGTTCCAGTTCAATAATTTTCCTGAAAATTATTCCTGTTGATGAAGTGGATATTCTGCCGTAATCCCTTTCAAGTTCTTCTTTCCCTTCTTCGCTTATATACTGGATAACTTTTTTAAGGTCTTTCAGATCAAGTAAGGCCATCCTTTTATCGTCACAGTATTTGAAAATAACAGACATGATACCTGTCTGAGTATCGTTCAGATCAAGTATCCTTGACAATAATACCGGACCGAACTCTGACACTGTAGCCCTCATGCGTACACCTTCCTGCTTCGATAAGGATAGTATTTCAACAGGAAACCCTTTTTCTGAATAGGGCAGACCTATTTTTTCATGCCTCTCCAGAATAAAAGGTTCTTTTGTGCCGGGGACAGCAATACCACTAAGATCCCCTTTAACGTCCATAAGTAATACCGGCACACCTTTCTCCGATAAATGTTCTGAAATAACCTGAAGACTCTTTGTCTTTCCTGTTCCGGTTGCACCTGATATCAATCCATGCCTGTTAAGGGTCTTAAGAGGTATTCTCACTTTTGCTTCTGAGAGTACATGACCGTCAAGTATGGCACTTCCAATGATAATGTGGTCACCTTTGCACGAATAACCCTTGCTGATATGTTCTGCAAATACCTCTTCCCTGTTCATATATTATTATTATTTGTTCTATTGTTAACTAACCTGCAATTTAGCGGATTATTTGCAAGTGTTAAAAATTATGCTTTAAAAACAGTGTAATTATTTTGATTATGTAGCCATAAAGCTGGTGTTTTACTTATTAATTATTTAAGTTTCGCAAGTGATTTTAGGCCGCTTGCTTGAGTTCGAGATT
>DAINPM010000056.1:13180-15188 GCA_036743455.1 Bacteroidales bacterium
ATACTGATTTTCAGAGATATCTGAAAACTCCCTTTGCTTTTTTTATGCCATTTTATTAACTTTTTACTACTTGCGAAACTTCAATTAATTATTTTAAAATAATTAATAAGATGTAGTTATATTTGAGCCAATAAGATAATTAGCTAATTAACATATATTGATTCATAGCTATTTTAAAACCTAAAAAAACGATTATAAACCTTAAAATCAAAAAAATGGCAAAATTTGAAGTTTACCAGAGTGGGAAAAATAATGAATTCCGTTTCCGGCTGAAAGCTGATAACGGCCAGACAATCCTGAGCAGTGAAGGTTATTCTTCCAAAGCTGCATGCATCAACGGCATCTCATCTGTTAAGAAAAATTCCAAAGACCCCAAGAGGTTTGTTAAATCAACAACTCCGGGAAATATGTTCCGTTTTGCTCTAGTAGCAGCCAATAAAGAAACCATAGGGGTAAGTCAGAATTACAAGAGTGAGAGTGGCAGAAATAACGGTATTGATTCTGTCGCAAGAAATGCTGACAAGGCTGAAATAAAGGAATTGGCCAAATAATATTATTTCATTTTTGCTTTCATATTAACTGATTCAGCCATGCATTTTTGCATGGCTGCATTGGTTTATACAAAAGTCCGAATACTGACCGGAAAGGAAATATTATTTATTAATTTTATACTATTACTCAATAAGAATATGAATAAAAAAATCACTGTTCTATCTACATTGTTTTTACTCCTCAGTAGTATTTCATTCGCACAGGTCACTGAAGCAGAAAAGAAACTAAGGACTGTAACAGCCGATACTACCCTGGGCTGGAAAAAAGGAGGGTTATTTTCCGTTAACATGGCCCAGACATCATTGACTAACTGGGCTTCAGGTAGGGAAAATTCCGTTGCAGTAAATGGCATCTTTAGTGTCTTCGCCAACCTGAAAGAAGAAAAATATACCTGGGATAATTCCCTGGATCTTGGCTATGGTCTTTTAAAACAGGGGGCCCAGGATTTCAGAAAAACCGATGATAAGATTTATCTTTTCTCCAAATATGGCAGAAAGGCTTTTAACCATTTTTACTATGCAGGGCTTTTTCAATTTCAGGACGCAGATGCAACCGGGATACGAATACAGGGATGATGCCAGTAAAAAGAAAATTTCCAATCTCTTCGCTCCTGCATATATGTTACTCGCCCTGGGGGCAGACTACAAACCCAATGCATACTTCAGTGCATTTATTGCACCTTTTACTGCTAAATTCACTTTTGTAACCGATGAAGATTTTTCTGCAGCCGGTGCTTTCGGAGTTAAACCCGGAGAAAAATCAAGAGGAGAAATCGGAGGATATATGAGAGCTATTTATTCAAAGAACGATTTCCAAAGTGAATTTCTGAAAAATGTCTCCTTTACAACCAAAATAGACCTCTTTTCAAATTATTCCCATAACCCTCAAAACATTGATGTCAACTGGGAAACACTTATAGGACTGAAAGTCAATAAATATATTTCTGTTAGTTTTAACACCAATCTTATTTACGATGATGATGTTAAAATAACTGTTTCCGAGACAGAGTCTGTCGGATCACTTGCACAATTCAAAGAAATATTCGGAGTAGGATTCTCATATAATTTCTAGTATAAAACCATTAAAACCTGATCTTATGAAACTGATAGATGAATTCAAAACATTTGCCATGAAAGGCAATATGCTCGACATGGCTGTTGGTATAATCATTGGCGGAGCATTTGGCAAGATTATATCATCAATAGTCAACGACATCCTTATGCCCCCTATCGGACTTCTTCTGGGTGGTGTCAACTTCACAGACCTGAAAGTGGTAATGAAAGCTGCAACAGAAACAGTTCCTGCTGTTACCTGGAATTACGGCAGTTTCATTCAGACTCTGATAGACTTCCTGATAATTGCTTTTTCAGTATTCTTAATTATCAAAGCAATGAATTCTGCAAAAAAGAAAGAAGAAGCAGCTCCTGCTCCTCCTCCAGCTCCCTCTAAGGAAGAA
>DAINPM010000057.1:0-8357 GCA_036743455.1 Bacteroidales bacterium
ACCCTTGACCCCCTGCGTGCAAGGCAGGTGCTCTGGCCAACTGAGCTAATTCCCCGTCAGTAGTCCCGCGCGGAGTTGAACCGCGGACCTCTACATTATCAGTGTAGCGCTCTAACCAACTGAGCTACGGGACTGAATTTCAAAGATCTTGTTAGTCAATTGATTACTGTCCTTCATGACAAAGAGCGCCTGCTTCTTTTCCCTGCTTTCAGCAGGTAACCAACTGAGCTACACACTGAGGCTGCAAAGATATAAATTGATTTTTTTAAAGCAATAACTGAATTGAAAAATTATATTTCTTTTATTATTTTTCGTTTAAAACCTGATTATCTGAAAGTAAAGATGAAATTCATGACAAAATTCCAGATAGTCACCACTCCTATGGCAAGTAATTTTGATATGTAAAAATTTATTCTGAGTCTGTCGTTCAATATATATATGACAAAATTATTTATTGCAAGTCCTGCCAGTGAGATGAAAATAAAGGAAAAATATTCCACAGCTATCTGATCGTTGTTGCTTTGAAATGTCCAGACTCTGTTCCATATATAATTTGAACTGGCTGCAAGAATGAATCCTGTTGAATTTGCAATATACTTATTCACTCCTGCCTTCTCTTTCAACAACCAGGTAGTGCCAAAATCGATCAGCATGCCGGAGAAACCGACAACACAAAATTTTAGAAATTTCAATATCAGTATTCTGTCAATCATATTTCTTTTCTGATCTTTATCTTAATAAAACGGCTGTTCAGCGATGGTCCGAAATCTGTGTTCAGACTAAGTCCGAATCCATAGGTATTCTCAGGAAAATCCGGCACAAGCCAGGTAAATGTCCCTTTTATAGTTTTTCCACTTTCTATAATACTTAACGGCTCATCAGGAAAAACTTTAAAAAGATGTACTTCTCTGCCCTTCAGAAGCACTGCACATAACTCTGCCGGGAAACACCCATGGTTAAAATCAATATCATATTCATAAGGATTAATCATTTCAAAATCCAGTTTGATCTTTTCTCCGGGTTGTAAGGTGGTTTTTGTTTCCCCGTATAGTATCCTGATCCGGTTGACCGTCTGAAGACTATCGGTTCTGTAGCCTCCAAAACCAATGGTGTCAGATACATATATCTTCGAATTACCCAGTGGATTTATACATATAAAAGCCGGTTTATTGTGATATTTTTTCTCAAACTGCCAAATATCAAACTGTGTCTGGCGGGAATAGAGAGAACTGACAGCCATTGCTTCTTTTCCTGTGAAAAAGGTATAGAGCGACGGGCGTTGAAAAGCTCCTGAAAAAACCACAGGCAGATCTCCTGCTTCAGCTTCCAGATTATTGTATTCCTGTTCTTTCCCCCCAAAAGCCAGATTTCTGACAAAGGCAATATCCGTCAGAACAATTAACCGGACAAAGACCAATAAAATAAGAGACGGCAGTATAAACCGTCTTGTGAACCTGAACAAGCGGGTATCGACAGAACATTTTTCAGTAAGAATAATGATCATGGGGATAGAACAGGCTATAGTCCAGTGCGGTTCCACATGACCCCGGAAGGACATTAAAAAGAAAAACCCTATAAAACCTGTAATCTGGAAGTAAAGATTTTTTTGAAATATATCCGATGGTTTGTATTTAATGATCGCGTAAATAAGCGCCCCCAGCGTGAATGGATTAAATACGGCCAGTTGGTTGGGTAAATATTCCAGCAAAAATCCTGGTCTGAAGCTTTCGGATCTGTCTATCAGATGATACTGAAGACTCGGAAAATTATTCGTTATCTGCCAGTTAATATGTGGAATAAGTAAAACAAGTGCCAATATACCCGATAACCAGAATCTGTAAGACTTCAATAATCTGATATTTGCAATAACAGTAAAAGCTATGACAAGGATTGCCTGGTATTTACTATACACCATAGCAGCCATCGATACTGCAAGAAAAATGACAGAGAGGAACCCGGAGTTTTTAATAAATCTTTTGTATGCGAGTAGGAACAGTGCCGTAAAGAACAGCAGCGGACTGTCGGGTGCTGTCAGAAATCCATAGGCTGAAAAAAGAGTTATTGAAGCTGATATAATAAAAAATGTAATAACACTTTTTTTGTCATCATTTTTATTGTCAATAAGTTTCCATATCACTAACAGAGTGGCAAGCTGCAGGATCACTGTCATAAACCTTATTCCCAGATTACCTGAAAATATCATAGAGCTGATCTTCACAAGCAGAGCTACCATGGGAGGATGATCATAATAACCCCAGTCAAAATATTTCCCGAATAGCCCGTAATAAGCTTCATCACTCATTATCTCCATATAATGAGCCTGGATCAGATTTACCACGAACCATATTATAAGGATTAATATGAAGGTTCTTCTATGGTTATTGTTTTTCATCCTTACTGGTTCAAGAGGACTTAAAAGGAATTATCTGAAGCGATTAAAACGGTCATTTAGATTGACTGAAAGTTTAAGAGCCTGTTCATGATAAATGCTATGCTCCATAAAATGCAGAGAATAAATTAACCTGATGTTCAACGATTTTTTAGCAGCAAATTGAATATAAAAATCCGATCGGTTGTATGTTTTTGCCCTGTATGCAGGGTCGCCCCAGTATAGTTCATTATCATGATCATTATAATAATACATCTGCCCCTCTCCTTTATAAAAAGTATTGAAGAGCCCTATATGCCGGTATTCTATCCTTGTTTCGGAAAGGAATGCGGGCTGTACAAACCATCCTGTCATATCAGCCCTTGCTCGATCGAAGCCTGATACCCAGCCGGCAATAATATCCAGTTTATCGAAAAAGGTTACAGGAGAAAGATCCACTCCGGCCAGGACAGATAAAACAAGGTTATCATGAAGTGCCTCGTCGATAACAGGATTCTTTACTCCTGCAAAATGAAACATATAGAAAAAGGGTTGGATATAGAACAGACCCGGCTTGTATTTGCCTGAAAAACCAACGAAAAAAGTTTCATGCTGCTCAGTTGTCTGCCGGCCTGTCCAGTCGAGCCACAAGCTTAGAAAAAGATGATCGGTTGAATACTCTGTCAGTATCCCGTTTATATTAGGCCGGTAATAACGGACAGAATCCTGAAAAAAGATCCTGGGATAATGTGAGACAGCATTATCACGCGGAAAAGCTCCCATAAAAAACCGGAATGGTTCTTTATCATATTTATAGTAGGCTATAGGATGAATATCCCCGGGTATTTTATTGCTTCCGAATTCAAACAACATATCAGCTCCTGCCGTTAAAGAATGAACGGAGTCCCATTTCACCCCCAACGCCGGAGCAAATCTTGCTCCTGCCATAGTCTGAGGTATCTGATATGCCGAATGTCCGAATTCAGTATTATCAAAAAAAGAATAAAAACCTGTCTCCCAGAAGGGCTGTTGTGGATAAGCCGGCTGAGAAAAAAGGAAAAATAAAATCAATATTGTAAAAGAAGATCTCATTGCTTCAAATTACCGGTTGACAAAATTAGAATTATTAATTACTATATCTGTTCAACAGGGTAAATTTTATTCTAATAACAACGTTAATTGAATTGTTAACATAAGGATAAAGATGTCTGAATGCATCAAATAATATTTAATATTGTCTTTCATAAGATGAATTTATTTATTTTAGCAGATATTTATTCTTCATGTCAAACCTGGTTATTATACCCACTTTCAAGGAAAAAGAAAATATTGAATCTCTCATCAGAACAATTTCTTCGTTAAGTATACCCTTTGATATTCTGATTATTGATGATAACTCTCCTGACGGAACAGCTTCCATTGTTAAGTCTCTTCAGTCTGAATTCCATAATTTGCATATTATTGAAAGGCCGGGGAAACTTGGTCTCGGCACCGCTTATATAACAGGTTTCAACTGGGCTCTGAATAATAATTACAATTATATTTTTGAGATGGATGCCGATTTCTCTCACGATCCTAATGACCTGGTAAGGCTCTTCAAAGCCTGTGATGAGGGAAAGGCTGATGTGTCAATTGGTTCCAGATACGTGAGTGGCGTCAATGTTATCAACTGGCCTCTTTCCAGAGTTCTTATGTCCTACCTCGCATCTATTTATGTACGCATGATAACAGGGATGAAGATTAAAGACACGACTGCAGGATTTATCTGTTACAGAAAGGAAGTACTTGAAAACATTCATCCGGCACATATTAAATCAAAAGGATATTGCTTCCAGATAGAAATGAAGTTTACTGCCTGGAAACTGGGTTATCAGTTAGTTGAAATACCTATCATCTTTACAGACCGGAAACTGGGATCATCAAAAATGACCGGTGGCATTTTCAATGAGGCACTATGGGGTGTTTTGAGAATGAAGTTCAGGAGTTTCTTTTTCAAATACAAAAGAAACGGAGAAAAGGGAAAAGCATTACAATGAGAGAAAGGCATGAACAGTATACTGATAAAAAATGCCACTATAGTTAATGAGAGCCGGTCTTTCACAGGAGATCTCCTGATACAGGAGGATCTCATTTCTGCTGTCGGATCACCCGGACAGCTTACTTTTCCAGAAGGAACAAAGATCATTGATGCATCCAATAAATTACTATTACCGGGTATAATTGACACTCATGTCCATTTCAGGGATCCCGGACTGACCCATAAGGGTGACATCTTTACCGAATCAAGAGCTGCTGCGGCAGGTGGAATAACTTCCTTTATGGATATGCCAAACACTCTTCCCCAAACCATTACAAAAGAAAATCTTGAAGATAAATTCAGAGTTGGTGCTGAAAAATCCCTGGTTAATTATTCCTTTTATATAGGAGCTACCAATACTAACATGGAAGAGGTCCTTACCATTGATCCCTGTAGTGTATGCGGCCTGAAAATTTTCCTCGGTTCCTCCACAGGAGATATGCTCACTGACAATGAAGAAACACTCCGCATCCTGTTCAGGGAAGCAAATATTCCTGTTGTAGTGCACTGCGAAGATGAAAATATAATCAGAAAGAATACTTCAGAATATAAAACCCTTTATGGCGAAAATTTACCCTTCAGTATTCACCCTCTGATACGAAGCAGGGAAGCTTGTTTTAAATCGTCATCTTATGCTGTCAGACTTGCCAAAGAGTATAATACCCGTTTGCATATCCTCCATTTATCGACGGCCGATGAAATAAAGCTTTTTGATAATGTGACTTCAGTCGTTGATAAAAGGATCACAGGAGAAACATGTATTAATCACTTGTGGTTTGATGACTCTGACTATGACAAACTGGGATCAGTGATAAAATGTAATCCTGCCGTAAAAACCTGTTTCGACAGAGAAGCCCTCAGGCAGGGCATCAACAATAATCTTCTCGATACTATAGCTACTGACCATGCTCCACATACTACAGAAGAAAAAGCTAATCCTTATCTCAAATCACCCTCCGGTGTTCCTATGATACAGCATTCGCTTCCGGCTATGCTCGAATTATGGCATAATAATGTTTTTTCCATAGAAAAGATAATCGAAAAAATGTGCCATAATCCGGCACTTATTTTTAATATTAAAAGCCGTGGCTTTATCAGAGAAGGCTATAAAGCAGATCTTTGCCTTGTTGATCCTGACAAACCATGGGAAGTTACAAAACAGAATATCCTGTACAAATGCAGATGGTCTCCTTTTGAAGGAAAAACATTCAAATCAAAGATTATCATGACAATAGTTAACGGGACAATTGTTTATAACGAGGGATCATTTAATGAAGATTACCGTGGAGAAAGGCTGACCTTTGACAGGTGATCATCTGATCATCATAATTTTCTGACCACATAGCGCACTGTGCTTCTCGTTCTTTGCTCAAGAAGGATTTCCCTCCCGTATGTTATCTGTTCAACGGCTTCAGCATTATAATGCCTGATCGTCAGTATTTCAACATTATCATTATATATTGCAGTATATTCCTGATGCAGATTATTCATCAGGGCATCTATCTTAAGCCTTTCATCATCAATACATACATCAATGCTTACAGCACTGGCTTCAACAAGATTTACTTTTATTCCATACCTGAAAAAGAGAGAAAAAAGTCCGGCCAGATTATCTCCCATAACAAAAGAAAAATCTTTCGGAAGAAAAGAAATCAGCATCTGATTTTCCTTTTTGATAAATACAGGAATTATCCTTTTCACTTCAGGTTCAGCAACTACTACTGTACCCTCTTCCAGTGGAGCTATAAATGATTTGACATAAAGAGGAATATTCTTGTTCTGAAGGGGTTTTATTGTTTTGGGATGAATAACTTTTGCGCCGGAAAATGTCATTTCCACAGCTTCTCTGTACGACATCTGTTCGAGTCTCCTGGCATCGGGCAGCCACCTGGGGTCAGCATTAAGAAGACCCGGAACATCTTTCCAGAAAATAACACTCTCTGCATCCAGAATATTTGCCAGCAAAGCAGCTGTGTAATCCGAGCCTTCCCTGCTGAGAGTAGTATAATGACCCGATAAGGTACCACCAATAAAACCCTGTGTGACAAAGAGATGTGATGATTCCGGATTAAATACTTTTTTGACATTGTCAGATGTAATATCCCATATCACATTTGCATCTCTGTATCTTTCATCTGTAATAAGAACTTTCCTGATATCAGTCCATATATTATTATTTCCCGTAATATTCAGGTACTCTGATACAATAAGAGTTGACCATATCTCTCCATAGGAAACAATCTGATCGTATTCAAAGTCATAATCTGATTTTGCAGCTGTTGTAAGATGATTTTTGAGATCTGAGAAAGAGTTGTTTATTTTGATATTTACAAGATTATCTGAAGGAAATAATTCTTCAACTATTGAATCATGATAGTCATAAATATTTTCAAGATGGTCCTTATAACTATCCTCATTATTCATCCATGTTCTCAATACTATCTCCAGAGCATTTGTCGTCTTGCCAAAAGCAGAGATAACAACAACAAGATCATCTTTCTCACCTGACACAATCCCTGCCAGGTTTCTTATTCCCTGAGCATCTTTCACTGATGCACCTCCGAATTTAAATACTTTCATTTAACAAAATTTAATATAAAGTTAGAATATCACGGCAAAAAAGCAATTACTTTAGTCCCTATTATGAATTCATACAGAATTACTACTCTTAACGATTTTATTATCCAGAAACAGAAGGATTTTTCTTATGCTTCTGGTGATCTGTCGTCGCTTCTAAGTCACATCGGAACTGCAGCCAAGATCGTGAACAAAAAAATGAATAAGGCAGGGCTGGTTGATATCCTTGGCAAATCCGGCTCTGTTAATATACAGGGTGAGACTCAGCAAAAACTGGATGTGTTTGCTGACAAAGCATTTACAGAGGCCTTAAGGGCCTGCGGTGAGTGTTGCGGGATTGCCACGGAAGAGAATCAGAATGAGATAGTATTTACAGGGAGACTTGAAAAAAAGGGGAAATATATAGTTTGTATGGATCCCCTGGATGGCTCCTCTAATATCGATTATAATGTATCTGTAGGATCAATTTTTTCTATCTACCGCCGTATAAGTCCGCGTGGCAAAACTGCAAAAATTGAAGATTTTATGCAACCGGGAATAAATCAGGTAGCTGCAGGATATGTAATTTACGGGTCGTCAACCATGATGGTTTATTCCACAGGTAATGGTGTCAATGGATTTACTCTTGACCCTTCTATAGGGGAATTTTGCCTTTCACATCCTAATATCAAAACCCCTGTTAACGGCAACATATATTCAATAAATGAAGGCAATTACACTTACTTCCCTCTTGGAATAAAGAAATTCTTAAAATTTTGTCAGGAGAAAGATGAAGATAATGAACGTCCTTACACTTCAAGATATATTGGCTCACTGGTATCAGATTTCCATCGTAATCTCCTTATTGGAGGGATTTTTCTATATCCTCAGAATGAACGGGCCCCTCAGGGGAAATTAAGGGTGGTTTATGAATGTAATCCCATGGCCTTTCTTGCTGAACAGGCCGGAGGAGCAGCTTCTGATGGTTTTAACAGAATAATGGAAATGGAATTAAAAGCCCTCCACCAGAGATCTCCATTTTATGTTGGTTCGCTTAATATGGTGCAAAAAGTCAAAGAATTTCTCAAAGCTTATCCGGATTAGAAAACAGGCTCCGAAGTTCAGGATACAAAGTTCAGGGTTTAATTAGGTTCATTCGTATCTGAAACTATATCGTCTGACAAAACAAGGCCGTCAGAGATCCTTATTATGCGTTTACCGAAACGGGCAAATTCCTCATTATGTGTTACCTGAATTATTGTTATCCCCTCACTGTTAAGCTGTGACAGAAGTTCCATGATTTGTTTCCCCTGGTCGGAATGAAGATTACCTGTAGGTTCATCGGCAAGCAGAAGT